>CAXBMT010000118.1:0-8130 GCA_963976925.1 uncultured Bdellovibrionales bacterium | reverse complement strand
GCGCGCTGTAGCAAGGATTTGCTTTAACGTAACAAGAGGCTTTCCACCTAGTTGAAGGATTCTTTCAGCGACGTCATCATAGATCGTTCCAAAAGCGCCATAAAACTCTTCCGTTTTAGCGTGTAGTCCATAAAACTGCATCCCTTTAACGTTCCAGTGATAATTATGAAGCTTTGTGTACATCACGTTTGAATCAGCCAAGATATTATTTAACTTGTTAATAGTTTCTGTGTTTGACATGTAAATCTCCTTTTTAAGATTGCCTGTTAATATTATAAGTCAGAGCAGTGATCAGATCTAATTATTAAGATCTATAACCCCATAGTCTCTATCTATCGAAGAAATTCTTCTCCCATAGCTTATTTACTTGTTGTTCACTCATTCCAGAAGAGATGAGATGACCTTTCATTTGTTCGATATTACGACTTCTTTTCTCTGCAGTGGCCTGCCAGATTTTAGCGAACGTATGATCAACTTCTTCATCATCATTGTTAAGATCTAGAACATCCCACAAAAAGCCTGTTACTCTCCACTCATTTCTTGGCCCCTGACAAACATCAGCCGGAATTGTTTCGATATGCAGTGGTGCTCTTCTTGGAACCATGTACTCAAACTTTGCATCAGCATCGCTTCGATCAATTTTCAGCCAGGCTGAAAAGAATGAAGCCCATCCCTCAGATAAGGCTAGCGCCTCTGAATAGCACTCATCTATGCGGTGAGATCCACCACCAAAAGATCCCATACGAGCTTGATCATAGATAGCGTGTCCAATTTCATGACCAACAACATCCCACTGATAACCTTTAGTCACTCTTACGCGATCTCCACTATAGTAGTCGCCATTGGCTGGAAAAATAATCGTTATATTCCTTTTCCAAAGGTCACTAATACCGGCTTTATTCATCTTATCTTGAGCCGTGATGGCCGTATTCCAAACACCAGCTAATTCTCCTGCAGGAGACTTTTCTTCATAGATAAGAATATTTGAGTGTCCACATTTTCCTTCAAAACCAAACTCATAAACGTCCCGGTCCTGAATTTTAAATTTCTCAGTTGAAGCCCTGGCATAAACTCTAAAACTTTCCTCACCATTTTTGCATTTAGAATCCAAATCAAAATCTGGAGACTTAACGACAATAGTTTGACCATCTTTGATCAAGTTCATGACCGCCGAGGTTTTCCCATCTCTGGCCACAGAACTTTCAACTTTATCTGGCATCACAAAATTTGAGTTAAAAAGAACTCGCTTTTCATTAACCTCAGATAAGTCATACTCAGGCTCACCCCATGAGCTATGAGCAGTAAGCGATAAAGATAAAACAACCAGACCAATTAACAGTCGCATCCATGACTCCTTAAAAAATAATAAGTTATTGTCGCTGAGGTTATTCCTAAGGGCCAGTAGGTTTTCCCTAAACTGCTAAAGACGCAGCGAGAAGATATTGAAAATACTGCTAAATTTTACGCATTTTTTGTTCAAAACCTGTGAAATCATTTCAGATTTAGAGACTTTTTATATGCATCGGGTTATAGATTCCCATGCGAAAATTTGATCCAATTCAATTATCTTATCTGACTGAATCCCAGTGGTTAGATATGCCTTTCGAACATCTAAAGTTCGAGATCAAAAGCCATTGGATTAATGACTGCCTCAGGGAAGTTAAAGAGGAGCTTAAGCAAAAAGGGATCAAGCCTTTTTTTCATGCTTGGGTATCTGATGAATGGTTTTCACCTGATGGTTGTCCAGGCATTGCAGTCCCGTTCTACTTATTTCATCCGATGCTTAGTAGAAGTCTGAAAAAGTATGGACTACCAGTCGAGGGCTTAACCAAGTCCATGGCAAAGAAACTCATTCGTCATGAAGTGGGACATGCGATAGAAAATGCATGGAGACTTCGTCGAAAGCGTCAAAGACAGCTCCTGTTTGGACTAACATCTACTCCGTACCCTACTCATTACCGACCAAAGGCAAACTCCACCGACTTTGTTACGCATCTCCAAGACGACTACTCTCAGGCACATCCTGATGAAGATTGGGCAGAAACATTTGCGGTATGGTTATCTACTTCAAAGCGCCATTGGATTAAAAAATATTCGAATACCAAAGCCTTAAGAAAGCTTGAGTACTGTGACAAGGTCATGAGTGAAATTGCAGGAACTAAGCCAGTCAATACTGAGAAATTCGTCGTTGATCCTATTAAAGATTTCAAAGGATCAATCCGTGATTATTTACACAAGCGCTCAAGGCAGAGACTTAAAACGATTATCAAACTGACAAACAATCAGAAACTTTCCCCAAAAATTATAAGTCCTGATATTCTTAAACAAGCACAAGATCAGCTTTATAAAAAGAATATCGGGATATTAATGTGAAAAAAAACCGCATTCTAGTCATCATGCATAAAGACTTGGTTCCTAAAGAAGGAGCGAAACGAAGTGATGTCGATCCTGATAAATGTCCCTGGATTACTGAGCTTGATGTTATTTCTGCTTTAAGAAAAAGAGGTCATGAGGTTTTAGCTCTTGGTATTTATGGTGACCTAAAACCAATAAGAGATGCCATAGAAGAATTTAAGCCACATGCAACATTCAATTTACTTGAAGAGTTTGACGGTGAAGCACTATTTGATCAAAATGTTGTTAGTTATCTCGAGCTTTTAAGACAGCCCTATACTGGCTCAAACCCGCGAGGACTTATCCTCGCTAGAGATAAAGCCTTAACGAAAAAAATTCTTACTTACCACCGTATTAAGACACCTCGCTTTGCTGAGTTTCCAATTTGGGGGGGAACTAAAGTCCCGAAAGATTTACCTTATCCATGCATTGTAAAGTGTCAGATGGAAGAAGCATCGCTTGGTATTGCAAGATCTTCAATCGTTAGATCGAAAGAGAAGCTTAAAGATCGTATTTCTTGGATTCATGAAAAGCTTGGCTATCATGCAATCGCTGAGGAGTTTATTGAAGGCAGAGAACTTTATGTTGGAGTATACGGTCATCAACGACTAAGTACTCTTCCCGTTTGGGAAGTCGTTTTTAATAAAGTCGATGATCCTGCCAAAGAGATCTATACAAGAATGGCCAAGTGGAACCCTGAGTATAGGGCAAGAAAAGGAATCAAGTCTGCTCCTGCTAAACTTAATCCCGCTCTTGAAAAGAAAGTTATTGAAGTATGCAAAAGAACATACCGCGCACTTCACCTGTCAGGTTATGCTCGAATAGACTTAAGAGTGACTGCCGATGAAGAAGTCTATGTTATTGAAGCTAATCCAAATCCAAATATTGGACGAGATGATGAGTTTGCTGAAAGTGCTGCTCATAAAGGCATCAAGTACGACGACCTAATTGAAAAAGTTGTCTCCTTAGCCTTTGCCAGAAGTACAATATATACAGACTAAGATAAAACTGGCATTAGCTCATCTTTACTAAGCTTAGAGGCTTTTTCCATTAAATTTATCTTATTCGGATCCATACTAAGATCTTTGGTACATTGCTCGAAAGACTTTGCCAGATCCTTATGACACTTAATGAGATCCTGCCATACCTGCTCAATATCTTCTTTATGAGTTCCGTCACTGCAGCTACCGAAAGTAAGCGCCCATAAAAGACTGGCAAACAGCTTGTTTTCCATGTCTCTAACTTGAGCTGGGCTTCCACCTTTTTCAAGTTCAACCATACAAGCTTGAGTGTTTTGAATAAAAGAAGCACTGAAAAGTTCAAGCTGCTCTTTATTAAATTTACCTGGCATGATGAAAAGGTTTTTAACCATATCAAAAGCATTCTTATCTTTTTGCTTAAATTCATTAAACTTAGAAAGCTTTATGGTTTGACTATAAAGTAACACTTGCCCTTTTCGCTCTTCATCTAAAGCGGCAAAGTTCGTACTAAAGTTATCAAACAGCTCAGTAATACCTTCCATTAGGCATTAACCGGTGCTTGTTCTTTAATATGAAGATCTCTTTGTGGGAATGGGATACTAATATCATTCTCATCAAAAGTGACTTTGACCTTTTCTTGCATATCAAAATTAAACGCCCAAAAATCATCAGTCGTGGCCCAAGCTCTTACCTGAAGATTAACTGAACTATCCCCAAGAGAGTGTACTATGACTTGTGGCTTAGGATCTTTTAGCACTCTACTATCGTTGTTGATAATTTCAAATAAGACGTCTTTTGCTTTTTTAATATTGTCGCTATAGCTAATTCCAAAAGTAAGGTCACAGCGTCTCATTCCATTAATTGTGTAATTTGTTATTGGACCGTTAGCGACTGCTCCGTTTGGAAGAATAACTCTTTTATTATCCACAGTATGAATAATAGTATGAAAAACGGTTAGCTCTTTAACTGTTCCTTCAAACCCTTGAGCCTGAATATAATCACCTTCTCTAAAAGGATGAAAAATTAAGAGCATGACTCCGCCAGCAAAGTTAGAGAGTGAGCCTTGAAGAGCAAGACCAACGGCTAAACCAGCTGAGCCCAAGATAGCTAAGAATGAACTTGTTTCAACACCAATAACGCTAACGACGGAAATGACTAGAGCAACTTTAGAAAGAAGATCAAATAAAGAGATCAAAAAGCTTCTTAAAGAAGCGTCATAATCCTTTAAGACCATAATTTTATTAAGGCCTTTATCGAGAACCTTAATAATTCTTAAGCCAATAAATAAAGTTAGCAGTGCTAGAAGAATCTTAGGTGCATAAGCAATAGCCTGCTCTTGTAGCTGTGGTAAAACGTCATTAACTTTTGCTAACTCACCTAACGATTTATTCATAAAGACCCTCAATTAAAATAGTGAAGATAACCTACTATCTTAATGGCAAGGCGTCATGGTTAGTTGCAAAAAACTAATTAAGAGTTGAGTCAATAGCTTTTAAAAGTTCAGGAGAATCGGGCTTCACAGAAGATGAGAAACGCTGCACAATCTTGCCATCCTTAGAAACTAGAAACTTTTCAAAGTTCCACTTAATTTCATTTTTAGATTCAGCTGCTTCAATCAACTTTGCAACAACTGCATTTTTATCATCGCCAGTAACTTTTTGTTTTTTAGATATCTGAAAAGTGGCTCCGTAGTTTAGCTTACAAAACTTTGCTACTTCAGCATCTGACTCTGGTGTCTGACCGCCAAAATCATTACTAGGAACGCCGACCACAGTAAGACCTTTGTCTTTATACATTTTGTGTAGCTTTTCAAGCGATTCAAGCTGAGGAGTATAACCGCATTGAGTTGCAATATTAACGACCAAAACGGGACCACTACCAAAGTCGACTTGCTTGCTTCTTGGTGCATCTAGCTTTTGAGATTCAAAGAATGGGTTCGAAAAAGCGTAAAAAGGGATAAAGAAAATAATAAGATACTTAAGCATGGTGAACTCCTTAATTGTCATTAGTATAGACGAGTTCACCTAAATTGAATTGCTTGTCTAAGAGTTCTCCAACAAGTCCACCATGAACAAGATGATAGGCATAGTGCATATGAAGGCATCTAACTCTATCAAAGCTTTGAATACCGCCGATACCAGACTCTTTGATGACTTTAACAAAAGCTGGAGAAACTTCCTCTGATCTATGTAAAGTTTGAAAAAGATCCCATCTTAGCTTTCTGTAGTTCTCATTATCGGCTTTTAATCGATTTTTATATTCTTCATTTTGAGGAAGAGTTATATTTTCAAACTCTTTAATCCAAGCAGTGCTTTCAATATGTGAAATTGCTTTATGAAGTAAAGGACTAGTTAGCCAATACATTGAAGGAAAAGGCTTACCATCAGCTAAGGGGTCTACCTTTAGAACTGCTGGTTGTTTATCCCGATCCAAAGTAACAACCTCTAGCGCTCCAATAGGAGTTCGTCCAAGCTGCTCAGAAATGATCGCTATTTGCTCTTTTGAAATCATAGAAAACAAATGCCCTTCGACCTAACGAAAGTCAAGGTTGATTGCTCTTAATTTCAACCGATCGCTTAATAAAGTTATCATTGGCAAAAACAGTTGCCCAATCTTCAAATGGAATAGGGTCCTTATTACTTCCTAAATGATCCAGATAAGCAAACATGCCAAGACTTCCATTAGATGTTAACTCTCTATAGTCGCCCAATGAATGAATCCATCCTCTTTTCCCAGAAACTGGAATTACTTTGAAGACGTCCTGATGATAATTAAAATAAGCCTGACATGAGAAAAGTGCATATATTTGGTTGTCAGGAACCTTGCCTTCGAACTTAGAAACATATTCTTCTAAGTCTAAAGTTCTAGGATTAATCGCCTGACCAAATCCAGAATGACCTTCATAAATAAAAATATCACTTTGAAGTAAAGACTCAGCGACAAAGTCTTTGGTATGAATAAATGACGGCAGTGCTGGCTTAGATGTTCCTAAGTAGAAGCTGATATCAAGAGGTAGCTTACTTTGAAGTAAAATCCCCTTAAGTCTTATCTTTAATTGATCTTGGTCAGCTGAAATAACTTTATCATTAACTTTGAAGTAATTTTTAAATCGCCATAAAAATAGAATCATGCGACTAACACTATGATCAACATCACTGTCTTTTTTTAAATATGGTAGAATTGTGTCAATTTCCTTTTTAGATTTAATTGTGAAGGATTTGTTGATGAGTTCTTTTATCTGTGTCGGATCTAACTTCACATGTGGAGAAGTATTAAAACCCATGGCAAGAGATACTTTGATTGGTCTATCTAAATTAGTTAACTCTTTGAATGGCAAAGTTTGATTGCCAGACTCTTTTAACTTGAAAAACTTAGGAGAAACCCTCTGATAAGACTCTCCTAACTTATACCAATCGGAGCAATTAAAACTATTTCCATCAACATCTTTAGCTTTTAATGTTGGATGCCAAAAGTAAAAATATATATTATTCGAAGGTATTATTTTATTCGGCTTGTCTGATATCGATTCAGGGTTAAGACATGGATTGTTCCTAACGATATCCTTACTTATGGGATTTTGAATTGGTCTCCATTCATTTTTTGGAACAACTTCATAAACTGTTACTGGATCATACGGTAGAAAATAAGAGTAGTTCTCTGAGTCTACTGAAGGAGAACTAGCACCAAGACAATAATAAGCATCTAAGCTAATTTCAGTCTCAACCATTACAGCTTTGGAGCCTTTTTTTGCTCCTTTTTCTTTTAGAGCTTTTACATACTTTGCTAGAGTCGGAGAATAATAATTAACAGCATCGTCCTCCATATTTAATGTCTTAACTTCATAAGGGTAGGTAGTTTCTTTTTGTGCTGTAATATTGAATCGAATTGAATTGGGGTCCATTGAAGTAAACTTGAGCCCATTATCCTCATTGATAAAACTAAAGCTAAATGGAAAAAACATGTTAGCAAAGTAGATCGATTCATTAAAGAATGATTGATTGATCGATCCGTCTGTCAATTTGGGAATAGCAGATTCAAGAAAAATAAATTTAGCGTTGTACTTAACTTGATGAGATTGACCTTTACCAATACAGGATACGTCACTACTTTTTCTAAGCTGGCCAGACGATTCTTGAATAGATGATAGCTTCTCAGCTTTTTTACATGAGCTAAGAAAAATAGCAATTACTAAAAGGTATGGAATATAACGCAATCACAACTTCCTTGTTGCAAAGATTTCAGAGATTAGTAATTTGCATCAACGAGAGCATAAGAATCGTTGTATTCTAAAGAAAACTCCCAGCTAACTTTAACATCACCATTATCCATCTGCTTAAGCTGTTGCTCAATTGCAATATTGGTGAACATTAGAGTCACAGCTAAAAATGTCTTGAACCAGTTTTTGATTTCCACGGTTACCCCTTATTCTCGTTAAATCGAGTATATACCCTAAGATACGTCCATAAAAAATCAACTACTTACAAGAAAAAGATGCCAGCTTATCTAGGCACATGAAAAATAATAGCCTTAGATCCACTTGTACCAGCTAGTTTTGTCTTTTTATCCCAATGCCCAAAGGCATCACGCGAAGACAACTCCTTACCATTAACTTGAATACTGCCATCAACATTAAGGATATAAGTTCCAAGCCCCTCTTGTGGCACATCAAGTTCTACTTCCTCATCATTAAATTCAATCATTCCAATATAAGCACTCTGATTGATAACGAGAGTCTTATCTCCTTGAAAGTCATCAG
>CAXBMT010000117.1:0-8197 GCA_963976925.1 uncultured Bdellovibrionales bacterium | reverse complement strand
TTAAACCAAAGGCATCCGCCGGACTTCTGGCTTCTGGATTAAATGCTGATTCTTGTCTGATAATTGATTGCATCAGATAGGCATCAATTGAGAAGCGATCAGCTGCTTTAAAAACATCATTCTTAAAAGAAAGAGGGAAGAGTGCCGCTAAGTTTTCTGTCATAAATGAACTGTCTGAAGCTTTTGAGTGGGAATAGTATAGTCTTATTGCGCCAGCAGCATGATGACATTTAACAAAGCTAGCTAGCCATTCCTTTTTGGTTTGGTCACTTCGGCGAGATTGACGCCAATCCTCTAGATAATCCTTACAAAGATCGAACTGTTTGACACTCGCCAACCACTCAACCTCACTTGATCGAGGAGTTTCATCAAGGCTTACAGCGATCGAGTTAAAAGATGCACCACTTGAGGCATGTGCCATTAGTCCGTAGTAGTTATAAGGACTTTTCTCATACAGTTCAGACCAAATCTCTAGCGCGGCTTTAATATTTCTTTGTTTGTAATGAGCTTTTCCAAGCCAGAACATAAGCTTCTCATCAAGGTCTTCACTTAGTTTTGAATGAACCTCATTAACAAAGTCGATAAACTCAGCATAATCTTTATCAAGATACATGGTCCAAGCTAAATTCCATGAAGCATCATCCATAACTTTTTTATTACTAGGTTCAAAATCAATTGCATCTCTAAATAGATTCTTTGCTTCAGTATGATTCTTAGCTTCAAGGGAGATCATCCCGCGAATCCAAGAAATTAAGGCCTTCATGTTAGAGCTCATTGTTGGCAAAAACTCTTGTGCTTTTTTCAATATGGAGTCTGCTCGAGTTCTTCTATTTTGTGTCCACTCTGCTCTTGCTTCATCAACCATAATTTCAGCTAAGGCATCAACCGTTTTATCACTGCGATCTTTTTTAACGAGTTTTTCAAGCCGTTTTTTTAGAGTGTTGGTTTCTTTTAAATAAGCATCTTTGTCGCGCATATTTTTAAATAGTTGACGGTACCTCTTGGCAGCAGAAAACCAACGATCAAAGTCTTTAGAGGGATCTTCTTTTAAAATTTTCTTATACCATTTAATCGCGCTAGCGAAATCTCTGGCTCTTTCATAGTCTCGTGCGATATCGGGGTAGATGGCATGAAAAGGATTTGTATGATAACGAGGTGAAAACTTAAAAAGTGCAGCCTCTGCTTGAGCCTTTAATTCGGAAGATGATTCTTTTTTGTAAGCCTTTAGTAAAAGAGCTTCTTTTTCAGAGCGAAGACTTTTTTCTTTTGCTAGCTTCAATGCGTATTCAACAACTGTATCTGACTCAGCGTAAAGATCTGCTAAATCATAAGTAACTTGAAAAAATTCTTTTTTAAAACCAGCAGGAAAACTGCTCTCTAACTCTTTTATTCTTTCTAATGGAAAAGTTTTTGAGTGACGTGAACATGAATCGATAGCGTAGAGGTTAGCGAGTGAGGTCAGTGGAAACTCACTATCACTATCAAAGAACTCAAACAGTTCGCATGCCCCTTTGAAGTCTTGATCTTGTCTTAAATCGAGACCTTTTGAATAACGATCAAACCAAACCTCTTCAATCTTAAGTGGGCGGTTCAAACTGTCATCTAGCAGCTTTTGAGCTGTTTCTTGGTCTGGCGGTAAGCTATCAATGCTTGAACAGCCTACTAGATAAAGTAAAAAAATTATTAATTTCACAGTTTCTCTTGGTTAAGTTATTGAAATAATAGCATTTATTGACTTAAACCCCTATAGAGCAAATAAGCGGAAAAAACTTCATGATACTTGGAAAAGCACTCTTTTCTGCGATACACAGCTGCATCTAGATAATTAAGGGATTTTGCATGCAAACGACAGAAAATGAACAACCAGCCGTAGGCCGTCGCGCTAAAATGTTTTTAAACAAAACAGTGCACTTCACGAGTTTGGGTTGCTCCAAAAACTTGGTTGATTCACAGGTTATGCTTGGCCACTTAGGGCTTGATGGTTTTAGCGTCACGGCTGAACCATCTGAAGCAGAAGTGATCATCGTTAATACATGCTCTTTTATTGAAGCTGCAAAACAAGAGTCTATTGATACAATTTTAGATCTGGCCGATTTTAAAGACGAGAACAATGGTATTTGTGAAGCACTCGTTGTTTCAGGATGTATGGCGCAAAGATACTCAGAGCAACTTGAAGCAGAACTCCCTGAAGTTGATCTTATTATCGGAACTGGGGAATATCATAAAATTGTAAAACTTCTTAAAGCTTACGAAGATGGAAAACTAGAAGCCAAAAGCTTTGTCGAAATTCCAAAGTTTATTCATACGGAATATGATCCAAGACTCAACACTTCACCTTTTTATATGGCTTGGTTGAAGGTTAGTGAAGGTTGTAACCGTAATTGTACGTTCTGTATTATTCCAACTCTTCGTGGAAAGCTTCGCTCAAGATCTATTGAGTCTCTTGTTTCTGAGTCTAATCAATTAACTGAAAGCGGAGTAAGAGAACTTAATGTTATTTCTCAAGATCTGTCTGATTACGGAAGCGATCTGCCTGAAGGACAAAACCTTGCAGAGTTGATTAGAAATCTTGATCAAGTCGAGAGCGCTGATTGGGTAAGGTTGTTTTATTACTATCCAGATGAATTAACAGATGAAGTGATCGATATCATGGCTAATGCCAAGAGAATTTGTAAGTACCTAGATAGTCCGGTTCAACACTTTTCAACGAATGTTTTAAAGCGCATGAATCGTAAAATCACAGGCGAAATTATTCTAGAGCGTATTCAAAAGCTAAGAGCAAAAATTCCTGATATCGTACTTAGAACATCGATCATTGTTGGCTTTCCTGGTGAAACAGAAGAAGACTTTGAACAACTCTTAGATGGTATTAAAAAGGTACGTTTTAATCACCTGGGAATTTTCCGTTATTCTGATGAAGAGGGAACACCGGCCTATCGACTTAAAGACAAAGTTCCTCAAGAAGTTATCGAAGAGCGCTTTGATCGCTTATTTGAAGCGCAAAGAGAAATTGCCAGAGAATTGAATCAGTCCTTTATTGGTCAAACTGTAGATGTTCTAGTTGAAGGTGAGCACGAAGACACAGAGTTATTAGTTGTTGGCCGTCACCAAGGCCAGGCTCCTGACATTGACGGTAAGGTTATTATTAATGATCTTAATGGTGTTGAACTGAAAATTGGCGACATGATTAAAGTCGAGATCACAGAAGTTTTAGACTATGATCTCGTTGGAAGAGTAATAACGCTGAATTAAAACTCAGCGTTTGTTAAAATTTCATCCAGCTTTAGACGTAGGTCTTCAGTACTAAGCTTTGAGTCAGCATTTGCTTCGTATTTATCATATAGCTCCTTGTACTTACTCACAGGCCAGATTGATTTAAGTGCAGTTCCGCCTACGGGTCTTTTAGAAGCAATTTGCGGATAAAAGACATAATCAACTCTTTTAACACCATGTTTTTTTCTAAACTTTTTGCTCAGAGCAGCTTTTACAAAACTATTGAAAGCAGGTCTTGGCTGATAGCGAGCGGGATCATTCGATAAAGCATAGTGAATTGTATCAGGGGTCTCACCAAAAAGAGTTAGTGGTGAGGATACAATTCCTGCAAAGAAGTTTCCTGCTTGAACATATTTTCCTTTAATACCTGCATCAGCTAAGGCTTTAACAGTTTCAGTTGTACAGTTAAATTCAGCCGTAATATCAAGCTTCTTTGTTCTAAATTCTATATGTGATGCTTCAAGTGCATCTCTAAATTGTTTAAGTTTTTCAGCACCAATCCCATAGATGATAATTGTATAAGTTGGGCGATATATGTTTTGTCCTTGAACGAGATTTGAAAAATAATTACTAAGACCAGTATTTCCTGAAAGAATATCTTTGCCGTTCGTTACATAGGCGTTTGATACTTCTCCGCGAAGTGAAAGGTCTTCACGTACTTGAGCAAGACCTGCAACAAAGTGTCCGTTAACACTCCCGAAGCTGTCTCCTTGACGACCTGACATCGTAACAATGAGAGCATTGTCGCCAGGTTTTACTTCTTCTTTTTCAAAAACGATTTTTCTAAAAGGTGTCGGGTAGTTATGTTGTGAGTTTTCATTGGTATTCATCTCATCGAGAATGAAGTCTTTGGCGTTATCTTGAAAGTTTGCCTGAGAGGCACTAAAAAGTTCAGCTGGTGTTAATGATTGCATAACAAAGACACCGTCTTGGTCGTAATCACCCTCAATCCACAGTTCTTTGTCGTGATAATACTTTTTAGAAATTTCATCGAATTGATAACCATTTAAAACTTTAGTGTAACCAAAGCGAGCCTCTTGATCTCCAATAAAGTATTTTCCATCATCATATTTTAGAACTCCTCGAAGTTCTGTTGGTCCTGGAATATTAGTTGGAACTTGCTCCAGTTCGAAAGTATCGGCATTTCGCTTACCTTTAAATTCGTAGGCATATGGTTTGCCATTGGATTGAACAACAAATGACGGCTTTTCTAAACTTGGCAGAGACTTCTTAATAACTGGATCAGTTAAAATCTTAAGTTTTGTCTCTTTATTTTGAATGAAAAATTCACCATCTTGGCTGACTAAAAACCCTTGTTCAAAGTCACTGGCAAAACCAATAGTTGGAATAAGTGCTAGTAAAATGAGCTTTTTCATAAATAAAACCTTATTGAAGTAAAATAATAAGGTTCTAATAAGCAAGGATTGTGCCGGAATCTGACCCCTATTTGGAGAAATACTGTTTATTTTTTAGTCAGGTACCCAAAGGCTAGTCACTTTTGCCCATCATAGGATTTTAACCACTTACGTTTACAATAGAGATATCTTTATAGACCTCGGGAGAAATCATGAAATTGCTATTGGCCATTGCGCTGTTCTTTTCACTTCAAAGCGCCAACGCATTTGATCTACAAGAATTTATCGGAGAGCTCAAAGAAAAGGCACGTCCTCACCTAACAAAGATTTTAGGTGAAGAAAAAGTGAATAAGTATTTAGGTACTCCTGCTTCAACGATTGAGTTGCCAGCAATCCCTGTTCTTGAAAAAAGTTCAACGTCTACGGCCGTCTATGATGTTAAAGAATTCGAAGGAACCAAAAAGTTTGAAGCAAATGAATTAGAAAAATATAATTATTATTTTGTGCAAGAGTTATTCAAAGCTGTAAGACGTAGAGATCCAGATGCCAATGAAGTTTCAAATTGGATGAATGTCCTTCAGCAGGGAGGAACTAGAGAAGGTGTTTATCGTGGTCTTGTTCTCGATCAAACCTATGCTGGCCTAGAAAACTATCCAATGCCTGTTAATGATACTCTTGTGAAATTTACCGCCAGATTTCTTGAAGTCTATACTGGAAAAAAATATCCTTTAGAGAAACTCATGGGGTTTAACTTCTTTGCATTAAAGAGAAATGTTACTGAACGTGCTTTAGAAGTAATGGACGCTATGCCTAATCAAAAAGCTAGAGCTGATTGGTATGCAGTCTTTTCTGCCGAAGTAGCATCGAATTTCCCAAATGCTTTTGACAATAAAACGAGAGCCAATACAAGTGCGGAATCTCATCAAAATTGGGCCAATACTTATTCAACTCAATATTTGAAGTCTGAAGTTATCATTAAGCTTCACAAAATATTTAATAGTCTTATTTAGGTTAGTTACTGAAAACTTCGTCATTACTAATGGCGGAGTATAGCCTCTCGATTCCAAGGGCTATACCGGCTGACTTTGGATAGTTATCCATGGTTTGATAAAACTCTTTTGGCTCAGGTAATTGATACTTATAATATTCTTTCTTGGCTTTCATTTGATTACTAAAGCGTTTTTTGAGTTCAGATTTATCTGTTGATTCATTAAAGCAGTTAGCGATTTCTACACCTGCTAAATAAAGCTCAAACCTTTCACAGACTCTTGGATCATCTTTTTTGATTGTTGATAATGCGGCTTGATGGTGAGGGTATTCATAAAGAAGAAGTGCTGGGTACTTTTTTAATTGTGGTTCAATCTCATTCAAAAAAATTAAAAAGAAATAATCATCCCAATCACTTAACTTTTCATGAAGTGGAAGATGAGGGAGATTGTCTTTAATATACTGATGTAATTTGTCTTGATCCAAATAATCTAAAATTTCAAAACCTAGAAACTCTTTGAAAACTTGATTAATAGTTTTTCTTTCAACTTTTATTTTCTTATCACTCAATTCATAAATGAGCTCTTCAATATCGGTCATGATTGATTCATAACGGACATTGGAGCGATACCATTCAAGCATGAGAAATTGTGGACGGTGTAGTTCTGACTTTGGTTCATCCCTAAAGCACCAACAGATTTGATAAATTTTATCGAGACCCTCTGCGACCAGCTTTTTCATGGCAAACTCAGGAGAAGTCTGTAAAAACCATGGCGATGCTTTCTTGCTTTGCACGTGGTGTACTGCAAAAGGATGTATGTGGACTTCCATCCCAGGATTCTCAACCATTGGATTTGTATAGGTATGCAGGAAGCCACGCGCCTCAAAGAAGCGGTGCACTTGTGTTACAAACTTGGAAAATTTAATCTCATCCCGCACGAAAAATGGCCTTAATTAGAGGAATCTTATGATTGGATTTATTCAAAGTATTTATCACGTTCTTGGTCTGTCGATCAATGCGACTCATGGAGACGTTTGGGGCTTTATGTCCATTCTGATTATTTTGGCCGGTGCTATCTTTATGTGGCTTCAGCCTCAGGCCAAAGATCAGGCTAAAAAGTCGATTCCTGTTGATTCAGCTGCAAAAGAAATTGAGTCAGCTCCTGTAAAAGAGAAAGTAGAAATCCCAGAGGTTAAAGAAGTTAAGGTTAGCTTTGCTGATCGTCTAACTAAGGGTTTAAGTAAAACCAGTCAGGGCGTTTTTGGAAAATTGTCTTCCCTCTTTAGCAAAGGCTTAGATGCTGAGACTTTAGATGAGGTCGAAGAACTCCTCTACAGTGCAGACATGGGGCCAGCGACTGTGAGTGAAATCATTGCGGCCTTACATGGTGAAGTGAAAAAAGGTGAATTTGGACCCGATGACTTTAAGAAGTTTATGTATGAGTTTTTAAAATCAAAAATGGAATCAGTTCAACAAAATGTTAATCAAGAGCTTTTCGAGTTTAAAGCCGGTCAGGGTACTAGAGTTATCATGGTCGTTGGAGTTAACGGCGCAGGTAAAACCACCACGATCGGAAAGTTGGCCACCAAGCTAACTGCACAAGGAGCGAAGGTTGTCGTAGGTGCTTGTGATACTTTCAGAGCAGCAGCCGTGGATCAGCTTCAAGTTTGGTGTGATCGTTCTGGTGCGACCATGGTTAGGGCCAAAGAAGGCGCTAATCCAAGCGGTGTTGGTTATGATGCTCTGCAAACAGCACTCAATGAAAAAGCTGATTACTGTATTCTCGATACCGCCGGTCGCTTGCATACAGCAGGTAGTTTAATGGACGAGCTAAAGAAGTCCAAAACGGTTCTGCAAAAGCTTGACGAGACAGCGCCTCATCATACATTGCTCGTTATTGATGCCATTACCGGTCAAAATGCTCTACGCCAGGCTGAAGAATTCAATAAAACCTTGGCCTTAACTGGCCTTATTCTCACAAAGTGCGACGGCTCAAGTAAGGCCGGAAGTGCAGTTTCGATCGTTTCAACCTTGCAAGTTCCCATAACCTATATTGGGGTGGGTGAAAGCGTTGAAGATTTAGATCAATTTAAGCTCGATCAGTATTTAAAAGCACTATTAGCACTTTGACTCGGGTAAGCGATTCGATTAATCTTGTAAGTAATGACTAAAGAATCTGTTACAGACTTTGAGATTCTAGGAAGCCGCGTCAAGATTAATCCTGACAAGGTTTCTGGTGAAACAACTCCAAACGAGATTGTCGAATACGTGCGCCAAACGGCAACTAGTATTAAGACTGAAGCGCCTCAATTAGAAAACGGCCAAGTCTTTTTATTAGCTGCTTTAAAAATAGCTGAAGAAAATCTTAATCTAAATCGTGAATATCGCGACAACATTAAGACTGTCCAAGCATCTGCACAAGACGCCCTTCGTTTTATAGAGGAAGTTTCACCCACGGCTTTATAAGCAGTGGAAAAGAATGACCTGAGGCTATGCCTTAAGGACGTGTTGGATAAAATGCCAATGGAAGAGCGAGCGCGCAACTCCCAAGCATTAGTTCAAAATCTCGCAAGTTGTCTGT
>CAXBMT010000116.1:0-8365 GCA_963976925.1 uncultured Bdellovibrionales bacterium | reverse complement strand
ATTGCCCTAATTCTTCTTGAACAAGTGTTTGTAATGTCGAAAGTAAAGCCTCATGGCTTGAGACAAGAGTTCCATCACAATCAAAGACTATATTCATATTTACCTGCATAGTTGACGACGCTTCAGGTCCACTACTATAAAGGCGCTGATTATGTTTTCCAAGTCACTACAAGATAAAATCGATCGTGCCAAAGCACGCATGATTCCAACCAAGCTTGGAAACGTCGAATTTGCGTCTCCACTTCTATTAGCTCCTATGTCTGCCATCTGTAATGCACCCTTTCGTCGTCTAATGGAAGAGCTCGGGGCTGGTGGGACAGTTAGTGAGCTCATTTCTTGTCATGGTATTAATCACGGCAACCTTAGAACTAGAAATATGCTTAAACTTGATCCTCATGAAAAGTATGTGGGACTTCAGCTTTTTGGTGAAGATGCCCAGGCCATGGCCCAGGCAGCAAAGATCGCTGCTGACCATAACCCCAAATTTATCGATATCAATATGGGTTGTCCGGTAAAAAAAGTTGTTTCAAAAGGTGGCGGCTCAGCACTTTTAAAAGATACATCAGCTCTAGGTAATTTTTTTGGCTCTATAAAAAAAGAAATTGATGTTCCTCTAACCATAAAAATTAGAACCGGTTGGGATAGCGACAGCCTCAATGCCGATGAAGTCATCCATATTGCTAAAGAAGAAGGTGTGGAGTTTGTCGCGATTCATGGACGAACAAGAACTCAGCAATATACTGGCGAAGCCAATTGGGAATATCTTGAAAAAATGGCGCAGATCTCCCCTCTTCCCGTTATAGGAAATGGTGATCTTCATACTGCTAGTGTGACAAAAGATAGAATGGAAAAAACTGGATGTGCGGCATTGATGCTTGGCCGAGGTCCACTTCGTGATCCGTTTATCTTTTTAGACTCTTATATAAAACCAGAAGATCAAATTCGCTTTTGTGCTGAAGACTACCTCGAAGTTATTCAAAAGCTTTTTGAGTATATGAATGGTCATACCGATGTCGAAAAAACTCTCGTCATTCAAATGCGAAAACATATTATGTGGTTTGCTGCAGGCTTTGATGGAGTGACTCATTTTAGACGAGGCTTGTTTGCCCACGAAAAAGTTGATCAAACTTTAAAATACACTCAAGACTATTTTAATGATCTAACAAAAAGAGGCATGGCCTTCAAACGAATTGATCACTCTCAGTCATTCATGACCTCGGGTCACGGTTAGAAAAGCGCCAGAGATCTTTGGCACCAGCGTTTTATATTCCTAGATGATATATCAATAAGTTAACTCAACTCCCCACCTATTGTTTAGTTTTTTGCTCAACTAACCGAAAAGTTAAGAGATAATGGTCAAAATGAATAAAACTTGAGGCAGTGTTTATGAACACCTTTCATCTAGATAAGAAATTTACCTTTAAGAATTTTCTAATTGGAATGGCAGTTTTATCACTATCATTCAACTTATACTCACAAACCTGCTCTCAACTTAGTTCAGGACTAAACTCAATTCAATCAGCACAATACAATATGAAAACAAGTAATGCTGATGATGCAAAAAGACTTATTGAGCTTGAAAAAAACCACGACGCTACACTTTCACAGCTAGCCATTATTCATGAACTTCATAAAATCAATGATGAGTTTTTCCAAGCGCTAGACCCAGCGACACAAAGTATAAGTGAAGTGGGGTTTGATAATATTTTAGATACGATTAGAGATGTTGCAAGTGATAATCTTAAAGACGACGATGACAACAGTATTCATCATTTGATGGCCCTTGAAAATATGGCCACTATGGACTCGTTACTTTTTGAAATGAGACAGAATGATGAAGTTGATGAGAGCCTATTTAAAGTTGGATCTATACCAGAAGGTTCATCGCTAGCTCAGCAAGTTGAGTCAAAGGTTAACCAAATCACTGCTGCATGTGCATCGAAACCAGGTGATAGTAGAGGTAAACTTTGTACGTCTTTAACATCAGCTGAATATGAATCTTCTAGAGAACTCGTTAAAGGATTTATTAATGCTTTTTCTGCAGATCAAGATAGTCGAGGAGATAACACCCTTAGAAAACAAAAACTTCGAGACTATCATAATATTTTAAGAACTGGAATTAACCCAGGTTCAGATCTGTCTGAAGTTTTTGAAACTGCTAAAGCTGCTAATTCTGGAGCGATACCATCTCAAATAATTGCAAAAGTTAGAACTTATGCTAGCGATAACCAGAATATGAGAAATCTAGAACTTGCATTCTGTTGTACTATACCAAGACAAAGAGCAAATAATAGAGACTCTTGTAAACAAGGATTCCAAAGAAGCAGCTGTGAAGAATACACTCAACGACTCCCAGCCAGTTTATCAGATGTATTAGGAACATTTGTTAACTATGAGCAAAGAGTCTATCGATCTCTTAATTTTGACTTTGATAGAGTGACAGAAGCTGATCTTATGGATCAACAAACGATCGCAGCCTATAACTCAATAACAAGCCAAAATAATGCACTTTCAACCTACGTAGAAAGAGTAACGGGAGGTTTGAACTTTCTTGGTACTGGCGGAGCGAGAAGTCAGGTAACTGAAAGCTTCGATAATTTAACAACAAGAAATAATATTACCGAGCAGGCGACTTCGAGAATACAAGCAAGATTAACCAGCTTGTTTAGAAAAGGAAAAATCAACGTTGCTGATAGCAGAGACTTTGATATTAGTGGTACTTTCTCGATTGCTGGGACTAGCGGTATTGAAGAACATGATAATCCAAGAATAGTAAATCAAATCAACGAAAGAATTTGTGAAATATCAAATAGAGTTAAAAATCTAAACGTAGATTGCCAAAAAGATGAAGATGCAAAAGTTGACTACATTTCATATAATAGTACATCTGGCGAATATGAAGTTAATGAGTTTGATAAACTTTTAGAGGTCTTCGGCGATGGAAGAGAACTTCATCGTAACTGGGAAGAGATGCAAAGAGATTATCAAAAAACAGTTAATGATATCCAAGCAGAAATCAACAATTTAAAGTCTAAGCCAGAGTATGCTCACTTAGAGCAAATAAAGAATTTCATGGTCTATGACTATAAATCTAGGTGCACAGTAAATACAAACGATATCATTTCAATTGCTTCTTGTAACTCTGACCTAGCAAGTGACGAACCCGTTGATTATCTTATAGGAACTGTTGGTCAAGCGACTCAAGCCTTATTGGCCGAATACAAGCCAGAGACTATTCGTAATCTAAATAGACTTAATGAAGAACAACCCAACCAAGGTTTTAGCAGCCCTGCAATTCAAGAAGCATGTGGCAGAATTTCATCAATGAATACTGCTGCGAATAGAACAACTTCGTTTGAAAGAGATGAAACAATTCGCTCAAGAGGCTACGAGTTAAATTCAGATGGAGATTTTAGTCGAAGACCATCTTCGGGCACTCAAATTGGTCTTGGCATGCTGAGAGGACTTGGAACAAGTGCTCCAATGCTGGCTGGGACTTTCTTTCAAGGAAGACAACTTAGCGATAGTATCCCATTTCGTGAGCAATATATTTACAATCAAATGGATCAGCAATATGCATTTAATTGGTGGCAACAAAATGCTCCATTTAATTATTTTGCAGCACCGGGCGGATTCAATAATCCGTACTATTTACCTCAAATTGGTAACACGTCGAGCGGATTTAACTTTAATACCGGCGGTTTATAAGACAAAAATAGTTGGCAATTCCTAAATAAGCTAATACCTAAGACCTAGTCTTAGGTATTATTTTGTCTAAAATTTTAGATACTTAGCGCACCCATTTAAAAACACTCCAAAACCGACCTTCACACTCCGGAAAACAAGTACAATAGAGAGGTGAAGATTTTAAGAACAAAGCCAGAAATTCCGAAGAGTTACCGTGAGGTGGTATCACGGATGAAGAGTTTATCCTCAACGTTTTTAATTCTCTTATGCTTTCTTGCTGTGGCCTGTGTGCCGCAATCGCCGAAGTCTAATCGAAAATCAACAAAAGCAGCTTCAACCGGTACGACTGCTACTCCAACTCCAGCTGCTCCAGTTTTTAGCGGTGAAGCTTATTGGTATAACGGTCAAACTGT
Organism: uncultured Bdellovibrionales bacterium; assembly: GCA_963976925.1. Classification (GTDB taxonomy): domain Bacteria; phylum Bdellovibrionota; class Bacteriovoracia; order Bacteriovoracales; family Bacteriovoracaceae; genus UBA4207. The sequence continues at coordinate 4,265 of CAXBMT010000116.1, read as the reverse complement.
CGATGGTATTCTAGACTTACCCGCAGACTTTTCTTCAGTCGTTTATATTCGCGGTGATGGCATCAATAGTTTTTTAGCACAGTCAAGTGCAGCGATGAGTGCGGTTTACTGCACAGTTATTAGCTTCAACACAGTCAATGCAAAAGATCAGCTGCGTGTTAGAGCTGTACCATTAACATTTAATAATTTTCAAACAGGCCAATTAGAACGCTTGTTTAGAATTGATATGAATCTTTCAACCGCAGAGTGCGATGGCACAGTTGGAAACCTAGGTCAGCTAGTTTCAAGAGCGCCATTTTACTTGGGTAATAAATCTTTTCTTGCTGTCAGTAACGGAACAACTGGCAAAGGGATTTATTTCAATTCAAGCCCTGGCGCAACTTTTAATTCAAGAGCTTTTGACGACGTAGAAGATTCAAGCGGAAACTCACTATTATCAAATACTGTTAATTCAATATATGCGCACAATAGCACTGTCGTGGTTGGGACACAGTCAGGTCTTGGCCTTTCTCTTGATAATGCAACAAGCTTTACAGCACCGACAGTTTTCAAAAATAAAAACATTTCAGCAGTTGGAGGTATAAACTCCGACTGGGCAGTGGCAGCAGATAATAGCCTCTACTTTACAAGTAATAATGGATCGACTTTTACTTTATTTAATTACACTGCTGGTACACCAAGTATTAATGAAATTATTGGAATACAAAGTGTTTCAAATTATTTTTTCATCTCAACAAGTAATGGTGTGTTCTACACGATTAATGGTGGTGCTAGCTTTAACCAATTAACATTTACAGCTTCTAATGGCATCTCTGCAGCAAACGGTAAACTCTTTGTAGCAACAAATTCAGGTGTGCTTAAGTTTGATATTTCTTTAGGTGGAGTGCCTGCATCGCTTGGTAGCATCACTACAGGTAATGGACTTGGAAGTAATATCATCAATGATGTAGCAGTAAACTCTACTGATTTATATATCGCTACATCAGCTGGCTTGTCGACAGGCCTAGCGAACGCGGCCGTCTTCACTAACACTGTTCTTAGTGGTGGTGAACCTAAAAATGTTGCCGCAGCACTAGATAACGCTGTCGTCACCATGTCTGGCGGCGGAACACAATATTATGATGGCGCTACGATTATCTCACCATCGCTTACGACAAAGACATTTGAATTAGCAGATGTATGCCCTACTTGTAATAGTCTAACTTCAACTAATATTGCTCTTTATCAAATTTCAGCTGGTGCAATTGATGACACGACAAGAATTAGTGATCTTGACTCTGCTATTGGCGCCCTTGGATTAAAAATAAGTGGTAACGGTGGTAGCGGAAATAATGGAAGTACTTGTACAAATAATGCTTGCTTAGCTCAAGGGTTTGATTGTTGTCTTGAAAATCAATGTGTCATTGACTCGACTGAAAGACCTGGAGCAGCGGCATCGCTTGATCCACTATACTACTCTCAAGCACAAAACGATGTAGCCTCTAATGCCGCACTTTTTGTAAATTACCCAGACGTTTATTACGTTTGCTCACAGGCTCCGCCTGTAACAGCAACTCCAACACCACAACCAGATGCTATTGCAACGGCAAGTGCTAGACTCCAAGAAGAATACGCACAATTTCTATGCTTAACTGGTGCTGGTGAAGATCCTGTTGATTATAGTAATTGCGTAGATGGAGACGGCGACTCTGACAATGATGAAGATGACTTTAATTTAATTCGTCTCAGAGTATGGGATCGTTGTGGATGTGAAGCCGAGCCTCTCGAAGAGCCTTACTGCCCTGACTATAGTTTACAAGCGACTTTTGACTCTAATGGAAACGTGGAAACAGTAACGTGCTTAATCCCACCACCAGACGCGCAACCAACCCCATTTCAAAGTCTAAGTATTAATGTTCCAGCTAAGAGTGTTCCCCATCGCTTCTTTAGAAGCGTAGACGGTCAAAGAGTTGATGACCTTTCTACTATTTCCAATATCACTCCTGAGATCGTGCCAGAAGGAACACCATTTGCGTACCTCGATGAATCGGGAAAAACAGCTCCTCTAGATTCATCATATAATATGAACGATATTTTAGGACAGATGTCCGTAACTCTAACGAGAGCATTACCAGCGAAAGTAATTCTTCTTGAGTTTGGTGCAGATTACGTTATTTCTGCTGTGAGCGGTTTTTATACACCTTGCCCGCAGTGCTCAGCAGACGCTTGGTATGATTCATTTACAGCACAGCCTGCATCACGTGATGGTTTAGGTGTTCAACCTGTCGGCTATACGACACGTCGAGATCTTCTATCTAACAACTCAAGTTTTGGTAACTACGAAGATACAATCTTTGGTCGTGCATGTTGGGTACCACCGACAATGATTCCATTCTCACATAAGCCAGAGTCGTCAGTCGTCGCCCAAAGAGAAGCTCGCTTAAAAACACAAGCAGCCCTATGGTCAAATGGTTACCAAAGAGATTGGTTCGGCTTTAATAAAGGTGCTTTAATAGGATCATTTGACGGTGTGAAATGGTTTGCAATTGGTAACGGAAGAAAAGTTACTTCAACCAGTCAAAGTCTTTTCCTGGCGATTAATGCTCCGTTTGGAGATCTTGCAGATACTACTGACATTGCAGTCAACGTCGTAGCTGATCTTGGAAATAACTCAGTCTCAAACGTTGATTATGATCCTTCTATCTTACTGAACAATTCAAAACAAAATTTAGCAGGTAGCTGTCAAAGATTCCACACCTGCGAAAAAGACATAGACTGTATTGGAAAACTTGGTTGGGAATATACATGTGCCAATGTTGACACCTACGATATTTCTTGGCCAAAGTTCGATGCTAATGGCGATGAAGTCATTGGAGAAAATACAAACTTTGGTATTGAAGACATTTTATTTGGAAATGCAGGCTTACTTGGTGGTTCAAGAAGATGTGTCTATAGAGGCGCTGGTGCACCATGTGCAAAAGACTGGAGTGTTCTAAACTCAGATATCCAAGAAAACTTCAGATGTGCCCCTAATTTTTACTGTGCAGATATCGATGCAAATATCTTTAATGACAGAGTTGTAAGAGAACCAGCAGCACTTCAAACTTATCAGTTTGGACAAGAGTCAGATGTCTTAGGTAGACCAGTTAATTATGTACTAGGCTTTAGCAATCTTGATGGAGAGATTAAAGATAATCTTGAGTACAATGCGACTAAAAATGCTACTAAAGGTATGACTGCTGCTAATATGGGAATTTGTCGTCCTGGTAAAAATATTTCAAATGATCAATTGATCGATCAACACAGTAGCGAAGACGGTCAAGCTCGAACAGACTTTATCAACCAGATCTCATCTTGTAACTCGGATGCATCAGGTGTTAACAGAGTTCAAACTTGCCCGGTCTTTAACGTCGATCAAGAAAGTCCTGATTTTGGTAATTATATCTATGAAGCATCATTAACAGCTTCAGCCTTTGCTAGAAACACACAGAATATGTGTGGTGCTGAATGGAAAGATAACTCAACTGAAAACCTAAGTATTTTTAAAGATGTTGAAGCAGAATCATTAGTCTCGCTAGGATCACTGTTTGCCCCTTCTATGGCCATGGATGCATGCTTAAGAAAAGCAGGAGCTATCTGTCATACTGATTTAGATTGTGGACCAAATAGATTGCATGCAGAACAGGCAATCTTCTTAAACAATACTTTCTTTAATGGTAGTACAGCAGAATATAAGTACTGGACAGAATCCTTGGTCTGTCGCCAAGGAACAACTCCCCCTTCCGTTTTTGCAGCTGACTATGAAGAATACGATATGTCTCAAAACTCATGTTGTCGTGAGCTTAGTACTGACTTCACTATGTACACACAGATCTCAAGTTCTGCAATTGATGAGAACTTAGATAATCCTGAAGAGCTTAATATTGAAACGAGCAATTTCCCTAATGGTGCTATTGCAAATAATGCCTCTAAGCCATACTCGAGATACTCAATCCTTGCTGATGCAACAAGCTTAGAAGGTACAATCTCACTCACTGACCCTAAGCCTGTGTACCCAAGAAATTTGTCGAGTTACGCTGGTACATATGACAATCCTGCTTTCCAATGGAAAGCTCTAAATGATACAGGCAACAAGACATGCTGTGGTGGTAGTTGGATTAGAAAGTTTAGTGATGGTAGTCATGATTGGACTAATACAAATCGTCTAAATATTAATCCAACAAACTTTAGCTGCTTAAACTATGAAAGTACCATTCATTTAACTAAGCCTGGCCTAGTTTCAGTTG
>CAXBMT010000115.1:0-8468 GCA_963976925.1 uncultured Bdellovibrionales bacterium | reverse complement strand
CTGGACTGCTCATCGAAGAAGATAAGGTCATTAAGGGTGGATCTTGGGCCGCTGGCTTTAGCTTAGATTGCACTTATAAACAGTTGAAACATGGTGTGGACTTATATCGCCCCCTTAATCGAGAGAAGGGCGAAAACTGGGTATCTTTTCAAACTCAGAGCTGTAACGACGACTTTATTAGCTGGTTTAGAGGGAGGATTCAGTCTTTGTTCGTAGAATTTAACGAGAAATCAAATAGTTTTCAGTATCAGGGAAATAAACGGATGTTTTTTGGGATGGTTTTTGATAGGTATATGAGCGACCTTGCTGAAAATGAAGGGAGGCTTCAATGAAACTATTAACCATCCTTGGACTACTATTCGCTAGCTCAGTGCTTTCAGCGCAGGAGTTGAAGCTTAATAAAAAGTACCAAGAGTTGATTTTCAACTCAGAAAAGCCTACGCAATCTCGTGAAGCTCAACTTTTAAAAATTCTTTTGAACAACGCTGATAATATCCAACTCAAAGACGGAACCGTTATCCGTATCATCGACGATAATCCTAGATTAGAGGACTCTCGTTTCAACGAAGCCAACCTTGAGAAGATGGAGCGTGAGCTTCGTGTAATCTCTGGTTCTGGCGGCGGCACCGGCGGTGGGGGTTAAAACCTTTGTATTTCAATGCTCATTTTTTCTAATAATTGGCTCAAAGCCATTAGCATGAGTTTCTAATGTATTTTTCAGTTCTTTCCAGTTTGGAAGACGATAAGAAAGTAATTTAGAAAATTCTGGACCGTGTTCCAAATGAATTGAGTGACAAAGCTCATGAGTAATTACGTAGTCGATACATTCTATCGGCGCAACGATTAGTTCCGCATTTAAAACGATCATATTTTTATTGGGATGAAATTCTCCCCAACGCTTTGAGAGCTTCTTAACTACTAGTGCGAAGTCCTCATGACCGTATTTAGAAACAAGATGATTAAACCGTTCGCTAACCACTTTATTGGCCATATTCAAGTACCAATTCAGCATCAAAGATCGTTTTAAATCTATATCTTCGGGGAATGAGCAATTCATTATTAGCCGATCATCTAAAACATCTATCGAGTCATAGTTGGCTTCAAAAACCTTTAAACGATAATGACGGCCTAATAGATAGTAGCTTTCACCAGATATAAAAGACTTTGGAGGTTGCAAAATTGGATTATACCCAACTTGTCTCTTTTGCTCTAACAGCCATGAGCCTCGTTTATGAACAATTTCTTTTATTTTGGTAATTGGTGCATTTTCAGGAGCTGTAACTTCAACCATCCCACAAGGTAGAACTGAAATACCAAGAGTTTTTCGATTTGAGCGTTTTACCTCAAATTTGATAAGCGAATTTCCATATTCGACAGATTCGAGCATCAAGTATTCCTTTTCTTGGCAACCATGATCAATGTATTGATGATCTCGTCCATTTTTCCTGAGGTCAAATCCAAATCATATCTTCCTTTAAGTGCGTAAAGTTGGTCTTCAAGGTCAATCGCCATCTTATTTTGAATATCTCTATTGGCTGTCCAATCACGAATTTTGTGCTTTTCAATAATTTCATTAGTTTTATTTGCGAGATCGGCCATTACTTCTTCTGAACTATCAATTTTGAGATCGAGTTCTTGCTTTAGAATTCCAAAATATGCTTTTGCGTCGTCTGAATTACGGATACTTGCAGGAAAATCGAATTTGTTTTTTCCACGCATTGTTTCCATCGCTTCAGTAACCTTTGTTAAATACTGAGCATCTGACAAACGTTTTTCACGATGTGCTTTAATCGTTTCATCAATCATTTCTGAAAGTTTCTTGTAAAGAGCTGGGTCTTCTTCAAATCTTTCGTTAATCGTTCTTTTTAGCCTTGATGCAATCGTATCTGCTTTTGCAGCTTCGCCAATGATGCCGTCTAACTCTCTTTGGAACTCAGCTTCATCAAAAACATCGGTTTGCTTGATTATTACTTTGACTTGATCTGCGCCAATATATTTATTGACCATATTCCTTATTTGCTTTTCATAAGAAGAATAATCAACCGTTTCACCAAATCTTTGTTTTACAGCAGCACGAAGTTCAATAAACATTCTAAGATCACGCTTGTACATTTCTTTAGTCTGGATGGAAGTTTCGTCCTGAAACTTAACATTACCGTTCGCAAGTCTGAGGGTATTGGCGAATATTGTTAGTCTCTTATAAAATTCCTGTCTTCGATCTATGGGTTCAAGATGTCTTTGCAAGCTCTCTGTGTCTGACTTATTTGAGACTTCTTTGAATATTTCCCAGACGTTTGTATGACGTTGTGATAATTCATTTATTTCAAGATCAGTATTAGTGATTGTCCCTTCAATATCTTCTTTGTCAAAACCTTCATTTTCGAGAGCCGCATATGTATCAATTGCATCGTTTAGTTCACCAAATATTCCACGGTAATCTATAACTAGTCCATGTGGCTTACCTTCAAAAACTCGGTTAACCCTAGCAATGGCCTGTAGGATATTGTGTTCTTTAAGTTTCTTATCAATATAAAGAACGGTGTTCTTGGGGGCGTCAAAACCAGTTAATAGCTTATCCACTACAATTAAAATTTCAGGTTCATCAGATTTTTTAAAAGCGTTTATTATCTTTTGATTATATTGATCCTCTGAACCATATTGGGCCATCATGCTTTTCCAGAAAGACTGAACTTCTGGAATGTTTGACTCGTCGAGATCAGAGTGGTCTTCACGAGTATCTAGTGCTGACATTATAACTTCAGTCTTTATCTCCCCAAAACTATCAAAATATTTTTTATAACGAATAGCATTTTCTTTGCTAGAACAAGCAAGTTGGCCTTTAAAACCTGTGCCTTTAAAATTAGCTTTAAAATGTTCTTGAATGTCGAAAGCAATTTCAGAAAGTCGCTGATCCGTTTTGAGGATTTCCTCTTCTCGGTTAAACTTCTTTTTCAGGTCTGCCTTTTGCTCATCCGTAAGGTCTTGCGTGATTCTTTCAAACCACTTATCAATTTGCTCTTTATCACCACGAAGCTCACTCATGCGGCCCTCATAGAGAAGTGGCACAACTGCGCCATCTTTTACCGCTTGATTCATAGTATATTTATGGATGAACCCGCCAAATTTATCCGCTGTTTTCTTCTCTTTTTTCAAAAGTGGAGTACCGGTAAAGCCGATATAACAAGCATTCGGTAGCATATTCACCATCTTGGCGTGACTGATTCCATATTGTGACCTATGGCTTTCATCAACCAGAACAAACACATTATGACTTAAAACTTTAAGGTCTTTTTTCTTACTTGCTGACTCAAACTTATCAATAATGGTCGTGATAATAGATTTTTTTTCTTCTTCTATAAGATCAATGAGATTTTGGCCGGAGCTTGCTTTTGCTAGTTCTGCCTCTTTTCCACAGGCCAAAAATGTTTTATAAATTTGATCATCTAAATCAACACGATCAGTAACAAGCACAATTCTTGGGTTTGTAATGCGAGAATCAAGTGCTAAGGCCTTGGCCATCATAACCATAGTTAGAGATTTACCCGAGCCAGTGGTATGCCAAATGACCCCACCTTGACGTTTCTGATCACCACGAACCTTTGTAACACGCTTCATCGTCTCTTTAATGGCAAAGTATTGCTGATAACGAGCAATCTTTTTCTCTTTATTATCAAATACAATGAATTGATAAATAAGTTCTAATAGTCTCTCGGGTCTTAGTAGTGAATATAAAGCTCTGTCTTGAGAAGAGGGCAAGCGCTCTCCTTGATTCCAAAGACCATCCATAATTTTTTGAATATGAGGCTCTCTCTCCGAAAATATTTTTCTTCGGTCTTCTTCGCCGAGTGGTTTATTTATAATATTTAATAACTCTCTCTCTTGTAACTTAGAGTCTTCTTCTTTCCATACTGCCCAAAAATCTTGTGGAGTTCCCGTTGTTGCATATTTAGCCTGATTTTGAGCAATACTTAGAAGAATTTGCGAAAAGGTAAACAGCTCTGGTATTTCATCGGACTTTTGATTGCGAAGACACTGACTGATACCTTGCTTTACGGAATCTTCATTCAAACCTGGCTTTTTACACTCTATGACGACAAGTGGGAGACCATTGACGAATAATACGATATCGGGCCTTCTCGTTTGATGTGAGTGAGTTTTTTCAACTTCATATTCATCAGTAATATGGAAAATATTTTTATGAGGTTCTTTCCAGTTGATAAATTGAAGTGGCCGCCCCTTGGTTGTTCCATCTACATTTTGATCTAGACTTTTTCCAAGCGTAAGCAGGTCGTAGATTCTTTCATTGTTTGATAAAAGTGAATCAAATGGGATATTTGAGATAGAAGAAACAGCCTCCTTAATGTTCTCTTTACTAAAAGGCACACTACCGCTTTTGGACTTTATAGTGTTGTTTTCAGAAAGCCATTTTTCAAGGACTGATTCAAGTACAACTTTACTTTTCTTTTCATCACGAAGCTTTACAGTTTCAGAGGGAGGTAAATATTTGTAGCCCAAATGAATCAGTAAGTGAATTGCTGGAATATGAGATACTAAGTCTTCGGAGTGATTTGCTATAGCCATTAGTATTTTTTCCCTTTACCTGTAAGAATATATTTCCCTCCAAGAATGGAAGTATCTATCTCAAGAAATTCAAAGCTATTGTCGTAATACATAACTTCAATGGTAAGTTGGAGTAATTCTTCTTTAATCATAATTTGATATAATTGATTAGGCTCAATAATACAGTTTACTGAAACTTGTGAATAATTTTCACTTAAAATTGCGACCTGACCTTTCTTAAGGTTACTCAGTGTAAAATAAGAAATATCCTGTGTTGTCGACCTTAAGCCCTTCAAAACTCGAATAGTTCTTATCGGCAATGGTTCTTTTCCAATATTCGCTAATGTTAAAAGATTATTATTGTCACACCAAAAATGAACAATAGGCTTCTTAGATTCTTCAATTGATTTTTGTAGTGCATATAGGTTTTTTGAAACCCTCCACATTGCCCATGCTGCGACAGCAGAAACGCCAGATGCTATAATCGTTAACCAGCTAAATATATTATTCATTCCCTTGGCCCTTCATTGAGTTCTCTGTTCGCTGAATAGAATCTTTTAAATTCGTAATTATAAAGCTTAAATCCCTTTTATCTTGAGTTAGTTTTTCAATTTCTATTCGAGCATCAATAACTTCATTTTTTAGAAGTTCATTTTCTTTATTTAACTGATATTTTTCTAAAGGTTGTGTGGCGGTTAATAAAGCCCATGAAACAGCGACAGCAACTAGGATACTGAGTAAATTATTACGTTGAGCGATTCTCTCGGATAGAACTTTTAAATACTCCGTCTTCCATTGCATTTGCTCTTTGTGCCATTGGTGAAGAGTAGATGAGGTAGAATTTGCGATGTTAAAGATATTGTCTAAGGAGCTTTGAAACTGCAATAAAAGAACTGATAATTCCCTAGGAGGAGCAAGTACAACCTGTTTAGTATTCGTATCTTGAACGTAGGCAAATGAACTTAAACGATATAGGAACAACTTACTCTTAGCTTGAACGACGATTGAACAGATAAGGTTAACTTCATTCATAATTGAACCAAAATCTTTCAGGCTAACATTGACTCTTATTTTTAGTAATATTTTCTCAAGTGGTTCTATAAACGATTTTCGATTTTCAATCTGAATTGAACTAAAAAAATCTTCTGATATTTTCTTTGGCGTCTGAGGTCTATCTGTTTCAGGAAAGCGTGATTCATCTAAGCCATTTAAGTTAAGTTTTCTGAGCATTAAACCAAAATTATGTTCATATTTGCGATCGTTGCAGTAAACATCAATCTCTTTGAAATACGTCAACAAAGCCTCGCAGCGCCCTTTGATCTCTGGTAGAAAAAAATCTCTCTCATATTCAGTTAGCTCATCCCTCCACTTCAAGAAATCTCTCTGTTTCCATATTCGATATTTTTTTAACAAGCTCATACCTTAACTCTCTTTTTGCCCGTGAGGAGTTGCTGCATGATACCCTGTTTTTGAATTTTTAATAAATCAATTATTCGTCTGTTAAAAACAATGTCCAAATTAGTTGTGTCCAGAAATGCAACGATCTTTTTTTGTGTTGTCAAATCAGGAACATGGATTTTTATCTTCCTAAAATCTCTCAATACAATTCGAGGCACTCCTGAGCCAGACGTCAGCTCTCTCCGCACATATTCTTTGAAATTATCTCGTCTAAAAAAATGGGCCAAAAATGAAGGTATGACGATTTCTGGATTTGGACGAATTATGGCGATAGATGAAAGGAGAACCGCCTCGATAGGTTTTTTTACCTCAAAAATATATTTTAATACGGACCCATCTTTTGCGATGAGCACATCTCCGACCTCTGGTTTGCAGCCTAAATTTATGAGTTCTCGATAATGTTTCTCAGAAATCAGTCGTGGCTGAGAAAGGTCAAATCCAAATTCTCTCATGTCTTTTACAGACAGCATTGGACAGCCACCTTCAGAACTTGGTGGGCTTGAGTGCGCCCCATCAGTAATTTTAAGAGAAACGCCCTCTAGGCTTGAATCTGCCCATGACCCATTGGCTGTCGATTTTCCAAATGTGTCATTTAATGAAACTTGATACATTCGTTCTTTCTTCTTTAGAATGACCTCATATTTCTCAATCGCCTCATCCCAAGTTGAAAGAATGTTGGCGATTTTTTCTTGTTCATTCATTGGTGGTAGCAAAACTTCAAATTCTCTCTGGGCCGTGATCGGTACTTGGTTTCGTGTTGATTGGGCCATCACTCTTGTGTACTGAGAGGAAAAAAGTGGTGAGCTAAAATAGTTTTTTAGATATAAAGGATTCAATGCATTTTTATTACAACGATATAATGTGAGAGTCGTACTAAGGACACTCTCCCCATCAATAGTATTCAATGCTGTTGGCCCTACAGTCGCATTATGTGCAAATAATACGTCATCTCGTTGCGATATCCCTTTTTTTAACTTTTTAAATTTCTCTTCGGTTAGAAATTTCGCTTTAGAAACATCTAGTCTGCCATCAACTATGCAATTTGCAGAAAGATACGGAACGCCACTTTCAACAAACTCACTTGCTTTGGGATATAGCTCACCATGATTTCCATCAATTTGAAGTTGAATTATTTTTTTTTCCAAAAGCTCTGCTATTTTAAATTTTTCCCATCCTTTAGGCGTCATATCCAAGCTCCTTTAAATACTCCTTCATCTGAGCTTGAACAGTGGCTAATTCTTTTTCTAATTGATTGATTTCTTTTTGAACGGCATTGATATCAATTTCATCCTCTTCCTCAAAAGTATCAACATACCGAGGAATATTGAGATTATAGTCATTATCAATAACCTCTTGCTGAGTTGCCTTATAAGCGTACTTATCTACTGTCTCTCGCTTTTTGTATGTCTTAACGATTTTTTCGATATCTTGAGTTCTTAAAGTATTCTGATTTTTTCCATCTTGATATTCACGGCTTGCATCAATGAAAAGAATAGAGTCATCTTTTTTCTTCTTTTTAAAAATTAAGATTGCAGCTGGAATTCCTGTTCCAAAGAAAAGATTTGATGGCAATCCAACAACGGCATCTAATAGGTTGTCATCGATTAAGGACTTTCTGATTTTTCCTTCGCTTGATCCTCTAAAAAGAACTCCGTGAGGAACAACGACACCCACACGGCCGGAATCCTCGGTGATCGTCTCAACCATGTGTGAAATAAAAGCAAAATCACCTTTTGTTTTAGGGGGGAGTCCTCTGTGGAATCTATTATATGCATCGGCTGATGCTTCTTCATATCCCCATTTATCAAGTGAAAAAGGTGGATTGGCCACGACCACCTCAAACTTCATCGTCGTATTTTTTTCAATAAGCTTCGGATTTCTAATGGTGTCTCCCCATTCAATACGAGCATTATCTACGCCATGAAGAAACATATTCATTTTCGCTAAAGCATAGGTTTGACCATTAACTTCTTGTCCATAAAGATAGAAGTCATTGATGCCTTTTTTAAGGAGTTGATTGGCACATTTAACAAGTAGTGATCCCGAGCCACAGGCTGGATCACAAATACGATCACCTTTTTTGGGTTCAATTAACTCAGCAATTAGTTCAGAAACTTCAGCAGGAGTATAGAATTCACCAGCTTTTTGCCCTCCACCAGCGGCAAACTTACCAATTAGAAATTCATAGGCATTACCAATTACATCGAGATTGCCAATTCGGCTTGGGCGTAGATTAAGTTTAGGGTTATTAAAATCTTCAAGTAACGATCTGAGCCTAGTATTACGATCTTTAGTTTGCCCCAGCATCGCTTCGCTATTGAAATCAATATTGCGAAAAACACCACTTAATTTTTCTTTATTCGCATCTTCAATTTTTTCCAACGCAATATTGATTATTTCACCTATGTTGGCCGCATTTCTCTGCTCATAGAGGTCTTTGAAATGGCACT
>CAXBMT010000114.1:0-8596 GCA_963976925.1 uncultured Bdellovibrionales bacterium | reverse complement strand
GTGAGTTTGAGCGTCTTGTGAATACAGTATGTCGAAAACTTGCAACTGAAGTAGTGACCAATGGCGGACCAGAGAACAAAAAGTTCAATGTAACTGCCAAACAGCTTTCGAAATTTTTAGGACCGCAAAAGTATGACGGAACTGATATCGAAGCTGAACCACAAGTTGGATTAGTTAATGGTCTAGCTTGGACGTCAGTCGGTGGTGAACTTCTGAATATCGAAGTCGTCACTGTTCCTGGTAACGGGAAAATTCAAGTTACTGGTAAGCTTGGCGAAGTGATGCAAGAGTCGGCGAAAGCTGCTCTATCATATGTTCGCTCAATCAGTGGAACTCTTGGAATTGACGTTGAATGGTATAATAAAAATGATATCCATATTCACGTACCAGAAGGTGCTACTCCAAAAGATGGCCCTTCAGCAGGTATTACAATGGTGACGGCTCTTACTTCAGCCATTACTGGCATCAAGGTTCGCCAAGATGTAGCGATGACTGGAGAGGTAACAATCAGAGGACGCGTTCTTCCAATTGGTGGCCTAAAAGAGAAAATGCTAGCGGCTAAACAAGCTGGTATTAAAACTGTGATCATTCCTGAGAAGAACAAAAAAGATCTTCCTGATATCCCACCGGAAATCAAGAATGGTCTAACAGTTAAGGCTTGTTCTCATGTTGAAGACGTCTTGAAAGTTGCTCTTGAGCTTCAAGATCCAGAAAGCTTCATGAAGCATGTTGGCGGTCTTAAGGTTATTGATGGTTCAGTCGGAATGGAAGTTGCGAACTGATCATAAGTAACTAAGTAGCATTAATAGTACTAATCTCTCACTAAAGGCCCCTTACGGGGCCTTTTTTTATTTAAATAACAGTAACTTATAAGTCTATTTATCGTTGACATCAAAGCCTTAGATCATTATTCTGCCGTCACCGAAAAATTCAAAAGTTTCGGGCGTGTAGCTCAGTGGGAGAGCGCTGCCCTTACAAGGCAGATGTCGTAGGTTCAATCCCTACCACGCCCACCAAATATAAATTAAGCCGCTCTTAGGAGCGGCTTTTTTATTTTAACGAAGCTCTTTAAAGTCATAAAGCATACGACCATCTACACCTAAGTTATAAGCGTAAAGCATTTGATGGTTGTAAACCTCTTCTACGATAATCTCATGACCGTATTGATCGACCAGACGTTGCCCTTCACAGAACTCTTCAAAGCAAAAAACTTGTTTTCCAAGTTCGTTATAAGGAAATGGAAAGACAGAAGGGATATGATGAAGGGAGACTAGGACATCTTCTTTTTCGATATCAAACGAATCAACTGAACCTTTCCAGCCATAGATATCTCTAACCACATCACCAGTGCATAAGTCTTTGTAGCAGTCGTTAGCAAAGCTAGGAGTTAACGCCATGCTGAAAAGTATCAACGAAATTAGTTTCACTTTAAGTTCCTTAGTTATATTTCTTTTAAATTATGGCAAAAAGACTTGAATATGTAAGGCTGTTTGGTTAGCCTAACAAAAAATTAGACCACGCAACCATATCGAGAGGATCATGTTTAAAGCCCTATTTCTACTTTTTGCCTTATCTAACTTTGCTCAGGCAGCAACAGTCTCTCAGCTTGAATCAAAAATTAATATTCTTGCAGAAGAGATCGAGAAACTAAAACTGAAAGACAAAAACCCAAAGGCCGAACAGTTCTTTGGCCTTGGTCAAAGTGCTTCGGCCGTCTATGCCAAGGATGAGGGGATAAGTATTGGTGGTTACGGTGAACTCGTTTTAAATATGCCATCAGGAGAAAGAGAGGATGGGGCAGCCTCTGGTCAGATACCAACAGGTGAAGCGCTTAGAGGTATTCTATATTTTGGTAATAAATTCAGTGATCAGTGGGTTCTAAACACTGAAATTGAAATCGAACATACTGATGAAATCTTTCTAGAGTTTGCTTATCTTGATTACCTCCATTCAGAAAAAATTAACTTTAGATCTGGCTTACTACTTATCCCAATGGGCTTTGTGAACGAGTCTCATGAACCAATTTATTTTAACTCAGTTAACAGACCAGAAGTTGAGTCTAAGCTCATTCCTTCGACTTGGCGTGAGTTAGGTATGGGGATATTTGGTAGAGTTAAGGACTTAACTTATAAGGCTTACTTAGTTAACGGCTTTAACGCTGATGGATTTTCAAGCGATGGGCTTAGAGGTGGTCGTAAGAAAGGTGGAGTTAATACTAACGCTTCAACGACTGCGGGAGTTTTTCGCGCTGATTACCAAGCAACAGACAATCTTCTAGTCGGTGGCGCAATCTACACAGGCTCTGGATCAGCTCCAATTAATGAAACTGTGGGCGTGAATCTGTATCAAGCGCATTTTGACTTTAACTATCAAGGATTTTACTCCAAGGCTCTTTATGTAAGAGGAAAGCTTGATAATACTTTGGCATATAATAATAAAAGCTCAAAAGGTTTAGCTAAGGATATGCAGGGTTATTATGGTGAGTTAGGATATAACTTTAATTTTAAGAAGGCTGTAATTAGTCCATTCTTTCGCTACGAAGTTGTGGACACTCAAAAAGAAGTCTTAGGATCTGTCGCTGCTGATAATAGTAAAGATAGAACTAATATGTACTTTGGTCTTGCAGTTAAGCCAATTGATCGAATTGTTTATAAGCTTGATTATGTGAAAAAAGAAAATGAAACAAAAACTGGTATTGATGAAATTAATTTTGGGATTGGTTACTTGTTTTAAACTTGTTGCTGTACCAAATGCTTTTGGAAGCTCTCTCGTTGAAATTGTTAAGGGAGAGTTTCCTAGCGACTGCATTATAGATAAAGAGACAGTTTTTCTTAAAAATCCTATAGATGATTCAAAACTCTACATTAGATATAAAGTTAATTGTCCTAAGCAAGCACTTAAGCACACATACTTAGACAGCCATATTGTTAGAACAATGAGGCAAGTCTTATTAATTTCACTTAACGGTGATAGTGTGGATCTAATCAAAACCCTCGTTTTCAACGAGCCTGTTGAATATAAGTCTTCAAAAAGTTGGCTCGCTAGATTTAAAAATCTGATCTTAGGAAAGACTGAAACGTCTAATTCAATTGATAATATTGACGCTGTCTCAGGTGCAACCTTAACAGGTAATGCAGTTAAAAAGAGTTTAAGAAAGGTTGAACTCATTCATAGTGAAATAGCGAAGAATGACTATGACTAGAGGACAAGTTCGTTTAACCAAGAGCCTCACTCATCTTAATGTCGTCATTTCTTTGGCCTATTTACTCTTTCGCTACTTTATAAAACAAGAAACACCTTTTGGAGAACAGTCATACGACATACAAAAAGTATTTCAGTATCTTCATATTTTAACTGTTCCACTGCTTGTTTTTATTTTTGGTTTAATCTGGTACGTGCATATCTCACCTAAATTTATTTCAGGTTCTAAAAAGAAGCTTCAATCCGGCCTTGTTCTTATCGCTGTATTTGCTGGCATGATTTTCTCCGGCTATCTCATCCAGATGCCATTTTTTGTCGGTGTTAGTTTGGTTGGAGTCATTCATTCAATAATAGGAATTGTTTGGATTCTAACTTTTTACTACCACGTCTATCGAAAGTAACTTCAGTACTTTAGCTGCGTAAAACTTCAATCTAAACCCTTGAAATGTATAAAATTTTCAATTCCCAACAGTAGATTGCATAAATATGGTAAATTCGTAACCGTATATAAGTTAGGGAGAATCTAATATGAAAACAATCATTTTGAGCGTTATTCTCATTTTCACAAGTCTGGCTCATGCCGATATTAATACCGCTTTTTTAGTTGTACGCGCAGATATTGAGAATGAATTAGCTAAAATCGATACTCGCGATAATCTAGAAGAATCCCTAATTGCTCTTCACACAGCTCTTTACAAGCTTTCAAAGCATAAAGAAGAAGTCTTTAAACCAGCTCTACAAGCTCGTATAGATGGTATTCCTTTAAACGGTCTTACACTAACGCGTATTCACTCTTACTTAAAAATTCACTTAACAATACTTGAGCGCGGGTTAGCTTTGACTGACTCTGCCGAAGAGGACAAAGACTCACTTATTGATGAGAAAGCATATTCTTTGATGTCTCTGAGCCTTTTATTTCATTTCGATGAATATCTTAAAGACGATAGAATCAGATTTCTCTTAAGTCGAAAAGATGAATCCTATGATCTTAAAGCAAAAGCTTTAAAGAAAGCCTACGCCAAAATAACTAATAGAAAAGTTGAAAGAAAAATAAAAAAAATGATAAAAAATGATCAACTTGATGAAGCCACTGTGGCCGCTCATGAGGCCTATAAGAAAACGTGGAAAAAAGCTCGCAAAGCCTTTAGAGGTGACTTTTGGAAAAGATTTACGACTTTCGTCGTTCACCATATTAGCGGTGGAGTGGGCAATACTGCAGGTTCCGTAAAATTTAGAAAAGGCACAATGTGGGAGGACTCAGCTTTACAAACTGAGATAGAAGCCATGCTTAAGCCAATGGATATCATCACAGAAAAAACACCGTTCATTTTAACTGATCGTCTTATCCCTGGACACTTTGGTCATAATGCTATTTGGCTAGGTACGCCTGCAGAACTTTTAGAGATGGGACTTTGGGAGAGTGATTTTATTAAGCCATTTCAAAACGATATTCTCCAAGGCTACAATATTATTGAAACTACTCGTGCTGGAACAAACCTTAAAAAGCTAAGTGATTGGATGAATATTGATGAAATAGCAGTCATTCGTCGTGAATCAAAAATGACTAAAGCTCAAATTAGCGAATTCTATGCCATTCTTATGGCCCAATATGGAAAGACTTACGACTTTAATTTTGATGTTGAAACTACTGATCGACTTGTATGCTCAGAACTTCTTTATCAAAGTTACGGTGATGTTGTGTGGCCTACAGAAGCTTATCTTGGGCGCTATACGATTTCTCCAGATAACGTAGCCTCAATTATTGTTCAAAAGAAAACACCCTTTAAGTTAATCTTCTCTATGGAGAGAAACGAGGAGCTTAAAGAGACGTTCAAAGACACTATCGCTTTAGCCGCTGACCTAGGATTTACTCATAATGGTGTAGATGAGCAGGGTGAGAATATCTTGGAGCAAGAGACACTGACATGTATGGATCGAGTCTCTGCTGAAGGGGAGAAGCTTAAAACATGTGTGAAGACATGGCTTAGACCTGTGTTTGGCGGTAAAACAATCAGGAGATTAGAGTACTAGTGGGTAAGTCCTTGTAATTAAAGCTCTATATTAATTACGTGGTGCGTTGTTTGTGACTTCGTCTCAAGCTATAAATAGACCATGAAAAAACTGTTTCTTCATCTTGTGATGACCTCTCTATTAGCCCTCTCTAGCTTGGCCAGTTTGGCCCAAACTGATGACCGAATGGATCTTAGAATTCTTGGTCAACAAATCGCTACAGAGAAAAACTCCCTAGATTTACTTCATGCTCACCAAAGACTTCATAACTACTTATTGGGTTACGCTGAGTATCTTCTGTTTGAACTTAATGCAGGTAGAATCTTAAACGGTGAACACCTTAATCAAATCAAAGAGGGACTTTCTGTCTATGGAATTTCGAGTCTAGAGCTTTATAAGAGCTTGAGTGAACGTGAATCAGATATCGAAAGTTTAACTTTAAGAACACATCTAACAGAAAGTTATTTTGCTATATATAAGGCTTATACAGATGACTCACTTCTTAGAAAAGTCATCAAAGATCAACTAGAGTTTACTTTAAATAATCTAGATCAGTTTAATCAACTCAAAGAATTATTACTCAACTCTGAATCGATTGAAGCCCTAGAGAGTAAAATTAAAAAAGTTACTTTTAATGAACAAGATAAAAGCTACCAAGAGATTATAAAGTCATCGGTTTCATACAGCTTAATTGAAAATAATGTTGAGCTAAAATCCTACTTTAAAATAGAAGGTCATTTCCAAGATCGATTGAATTCTCTTCTTTCAAGTATTGCCAACGGCTTAAGCCGTGCTTTTGGAACTTTAATTGGTGGTATAGAGTGGCGCTCTGGGCATATTTATCAAAATAAAGCTTTTAAAATTGAGCTAGAAAAATCACTGAAGCCTTTAGATATACTCTTTGAAAAGAAGTCATTTAAACTCACAGACAAAACAATACCAGGTAACTGGGGCCACACAGCTATATGGCTTGGAACTAAACAACAACTTTTAGACTTAGGCCTTTGGGGCGAAGCTGAACTAGCTCCATTTAGAGAACAAATTGAAAACGGTAACTCAATATTTGAAATGAGAAAGTGGGGAACTCAGTTTGATTCTCTTGAGAACTTCCTCAATCTTGATGAAATTGCAGTTACTAGAGTTAAGGATATTAAAGTTAGAACCAAATCTGAGTTATTAAGAGTCTTCGAACTTCTTAGTGAACAGTTTGATAAAGGCTATGACTTTGGTTTTGATGCTATGGCGACAACAAAGATTACTTGTACTGAAGTTATTATGCTTTCTTACGGTGCGATTAACTGGCCTGCTGATAAAGTGTTAGGAAGATTGGCCATAACTCCAAATAATATGGCGGAAATAGCGGTTTGGAATAATACACCAGTGGAATTTGTATCTTACCATCAAGCTAAAGATCTACATGATATTAAAAGTCTATCAAAAGAAGAGTTCGCAAAAGTTATTGATTATCGCTTAAAGCCTGGATTTAGTGATCAATATGAAAAAGTTAATCGTGTATGTAAAAATAAGAGGTATCGCCGTCAAGGTGCTATTCGTATGAGACGTACATGTCATGATGAATATGAAGATGTAAACTACTATGGGCCGAGTCTATTTTAGCCATTAAATATTTTATCATCGTCTCCATTAGAATTATTAATTATACGAATCGTTCCTCCATTGAGGTCCCAGTTAACTAAATCCGTATAGAGATTGCCATAAGGGTACAAGTCATTGATTAAGTAGGTTAGTGCCTCGACGGAAAACTCAGAGCCATCATTTTTCCACAGCCCACCGGAAAGCCTCACAGAGCTTCCGCCATAGGAATAATCTAGAACAGTCAAATCAACTTTGTGCTTGTTAAGTACTCTTCTAACTTCTTTACTTAACTCTGCTTTTGTACCTTTTACTTTTGGCAAATAAACCTCTACTGACTTATGGATTGTGTTTTGTCTCTTAAGAGTAAACTTACTTCTCGTATTATTTCTTGTGCTTCTTTACGCGCTAACTTGAAGTTTTTTAGAGCAATCCCGTAATCATCTGATCCTGCACTTTCCTTAATGATACTTGTAACTTTATTTAAGTCTTTTGGGTGAAAGTAGACTGCAAGATCAGAAAAATCTTTAAGTGCTTTCAAAGCTTCCATTGAATTTTTTTCTTTTAGATAATATTCAATTTTAGGTAAGTCATTCTGGTAGTAAAGAATGAAATCTCTATAAAACTTATAAAAAATGTCCCAGCACTCTGAGTAGTCTGCTTCAATTGGCTTATGATCTATGTGCTGATATGTACCATCATAGTTAGATTCATCGAGCCAGTCTTTATGGTCTTTTGAAATATGAAGGGTAGGTAAATGAAGAGGTAGTACCTCTTTTAATTTATTAAGCCTAATTGGCTTTTCAATAAAGCCATCCATACCAGCATCCATACAACTATTATAATGATGAGTATCTACGTTTGCTGTCATCGCGACGATGCTAGGACACTTTGGAAAGTGCTCAAGTAAATATCTCGTTGTTGCGACTCCATCCATGACTGGCATTTGAAGATCCATTAAAATTAAGTCGAAGGTTTCACCTGCAGTAAATTTATCAATGGCTTCTTGCCCATTTTTAGCAACCTCTACAGTAATCCCAAGTCGCTCAAGCATGGCAACAGCAAGCTTGATATTGATGGGATTATCCTCAACTAATAAAATTTTATTTTTGTAATCTTCTGAGCTCAAAATTTACTCCGTCATTTATTTAGTTAATTTACTACTTAATTCATTTATTTCTATAACGAGTTTACTTACCAGTGATGTTGTCTTGTTAAAGCAAGCTTTTAATCCATTTATATCTTTACTCTTTGCCAGTCTCTCAAGCTCCTCTATATTATGACGTATTTCAACTGATTGAAAGTTGCTAATTATGCCCTTAAAGGTATGAGCAACTTTTGAAGTTTCTTCAAAGTTCTCTTCAGCTATAAATGTTTCTAATTGTTGTAAATAAGTTGAGTAGTTTTTCAAGAAGATATCAATAAATTGCACAAGAAGATCATCAAATCCTTCGAAGTCTATCTCTAAGCGATTTGTATCAATAAGTTTTAAATGTCCTGGTGCAATAATTTCTTCTTGAGTAGATTCTACAAGATTAAACTGTGAGGCGTAAGATTCAATCAGTGATCTAATGATCTGGACTCTGATTGGTTTAGAGAGAAAGTCATCCATGCCAGAGTCTAGACACTCCTGTTTATGTTCAGGTGTAACGTTCGCAGTCAGAGCTACAATATATGGTTTATCAGCCTTGCCTTCGAGTGAGCGAATTCTTTGGGTTGCTTTTTTTCCGTCAAGCCTTGGCATTTGAACATCCATAAAAATAATATCGATGTCATTTGTCTCTATTTTATC
>CAXBMT010000113.1:0-8668 GCA_963976925.1 uncultured Bdellovibrionales bacterium | reverse complement strand
TAATTTAAATTTGAGTTCATAAGACTTGGAACTAGATACTTCGTCATTAAGTTTGTACAGATACTTGGATTTTTCATCTCAGGTTTGCCCAAACGGGTTAGTACTGAATTGAAAAATGGCACATCAAAAGAAGTATTATGAGCGACTAAAATAGAGTCACCCATAAATTCTAAAACTTCATCGATAACCTCTTCAATGAGAGGACTCTTAGCGACATCTTTTTGTGAAATAGAGGTTAGTCTTTGGATAAACTCTGGAATCTTAATTCCGGGCTGAATGAGAAAGTCTTTTTCTGCGAGAATCTTTTGATCTTTAACCTTAACCATACCAATTTCAATGATTTTATCTGATTGGTGATTACCACCAGTTGTCTCAAGGTCAAAAACACAAAACTCCATTTCTTGGAGTTGTTTTACGACTTCTTCTGAATTTTCACTTTGTACTTGATCAACTACGGCAACAGACTTCTTTTTTGGCATTTTTCTCACCAGTCGAACATTCGCTCGATTGTTTTTGGTTAATTAATTATCTTTTTTGATATTCATCAGGAGTAAAAGCTAAAGGAAGCAGCTCTTTTAAGCTAGTCACTTTCTCTTCACCCTGCTTATTACTTATAATAACTTCCATTTCAGGCAGTGCAAACTCACTCATTATTTGCCGGCATATTCCACACGGAGGCCAGCCAGCATCAGTATAAACATAAACTCTTTTTAAGCGCTTTTTACCTTCTGAAATGGCTTTAAAAATAGCGACTTGCTCAGCACAAGTGGTTCCTCCAAAACTTGAGTTTTCCACATTGCATCCACCAAACAGAGTACCATCCTCGGTCTCTATGGCCGCTCCAACTTTTGCATTTGAGTAAGGAGAGTGCGCAAGCTCAGACGTTTTCTTTGCCAGATCTCTAAGTTTTGAATAATCACTCATTTTGAAGCTCCAATGATTTTAATCGTAGAGGCTACTAGAGCGCTAAACTTTTCCATAACTTTTAAAGCTTGAACTTTGATGTCTTCGTGTTTGAGCTCTACGTTTTCAATTCCTGCCGCCATGTTGGTGACGCATGAAATACCGGCCACACTTAGTCCGAGGTGGTTGGCAGCGATTGATTCAGGAACAGTGCTCATACCAACCAAGTCGGCTCCAAGAGTTCTAATCATTCTAACTTCAGATGGAGTCTCATAGGTTGGTCCTAATACTCCAGCGTAAACACCTTGCTTAAGATCGACGCCGTTAGCTTTTGCTTGCTCAAGAATTACTTTTCGTAAGTCCTTATCGTAAGCATTGGTCATATCAGGAAAACGTGGACCAAGTTCGTTAATGTTTGGTCCTAATAAAGGATTCATTCCCGATAGATTGATGTGATCAGTAATTAGTACAAGGTCACCGGCTTTATAGCTTTCGTTTACTCCACCAGATGCATTGGTGAGAATGATTGAGTCAATACCAAGACTCGCAAGTAGTCTTACCGGAAATACAACCTGGTCCATATCATGACCTTCATAGGCGTGATAACGACCCTGCATAACTGCGACTTCAACGTTTCCAATTTTACCTAGAATCAGTTGACCCTCATGACCTTCAACTGTTGTTGGTTTGAAGTTTGGAATCTCGGCGTAGGGTAGTGTTACCTTGTCTTCAATTTGTTCAACAAAGGCACCAAGTCCTGAGCCTAAGACAACGCCAACTCTAGGTTGAATATTTCTTATTTTTTTTATGTAGGCAGAAGATTGTTCTAACTTTTCAAATAAAGTCATCGTTGATCCTATTTACTTTTTTTAGGGAAATAGATTTTAACCTCACGGATTAATTCTGGTCCCGGCTTTTTTGTCGTTGATATTTTTACCACACCATTTTTAAAGTCATCAGCGATTGATTGAACCTGATTAACTTGATTTTGATTATGATAAACCGTGGCGATAGTTTCGCCTTTTTTTATTCTTGAGCCAATTTTTTTACTAAACACAAACCCAACACCGAAATCGATTGGGTCACTCGACTTACGACGACCTCCACCCAAAAGAACATTATGCATTCCAATTGCCTTGCAATCCATAGAGGCTATATAGCCATCTTTATGAGCTAAAATTTCAGTTTTATTTTTTGCCATTGGTAGTAAAGAGTAATCATCAATAACTCTGTGATCACCACCTTGAGCTTTTAAAAGTTCTCTAAATTTTTCAAGACCTGAACCGTCTTTAAGTGCTTTTTTCGCTTTCGTTACACCTTGAGCCGGAGTCTTGGCCAAGCCAGCCAAGTGAATCATACCGCCAGCTAACTGAACGGAAAGATCAGTAAGGTCTTTTGGACCTTTTCCTTTTAACGTTTCGATACTCTCGATGATCTCAAGAGAATTTCCAACAGCATCGCCTAATGGTTGAGACATGTCTGAAACGACTGTCATCATACTCTTGTTAAATCTAAGTCCGGTATCGGCCAGAGATTTTGCTAGGGCTCGGGCCTTTGGCAAAGTATTCATAAAGGCGCCGTTACCAGTTTTGATATCCATGACGATACCTGATGCACCTTCAGCTAATTTCTTACTCATTATAGAAGCAGTAATGAGTGGAATTGATTCAACTGTAGCAGTGACATCTCTTAGCGCATAAATTTTCTTATCAGCTGGAGCTATTTCACCAGTTTGACCGACAAGTACGACACCAACTTCTTTAAGAACTTTGGCGAACTCATCCATATTCAAAGCAACGTTATATCCCTTGATAGATTCAATCTTATCAACCGTTCCTCCGGTGTGACCAAGACCTCGTCCGGCCATCATGGGAACTTCAACTCCACATGCCGCAGCAAGGGGAGCTAAAATAAATGAAGCTTTATCTCCGACTCCGCCAGTTGAGTGTTTATCAATTGCATGGGGTCCGTGAGAAAGAACTTTACCTGAATACAGCATTGCATCAGTCAAAGATGTTGTTTCGTCTTTATCAAAACCGTTGAGATAAATGGCCATGAGTAAGGCTGACATTTGGTAGTCGCCAACATCACCACGAACGAGTCCGTCGATGAACCATTTAATTTCGTCTTTCGTTAATTTCTTTTTATCGCGTTTTTTTGCGATGATCGCGTAAGCGGAGTGGTCGCCTTGACTCATGATGAAAAACCAAGCATTGTTAAAGTTGTAAACTCTCTAAAAGACGAACATCATAGGCATGCCACCTATTAAAAGGCAATTCTGTGGCGTCGCATTAGTTAGGGCTATCATATGAAAATCTGGTTAGTTTCTGCTTCATTATTTATCTTTTCCGTCATCACGCCGGCGACTTCATTCGCCCAAGACAATAGCTCATCATTTGCTCAGCAAAGTATCCAAGACGCTATGGTTATTGGTGGCACTGCACTGGGCGGAGCGATCTTAGGTCTTTCAACTTTATCTTTTGTTGAAGAGCCAAGTGAGCATCTAAAAAATGTCATGGTTGGTGGAGCTGTTGGAATTATTGTTGGCGTTGGCTTAGTTGCTTATATGCAGGCTAACAAGAGTGAAACTATCTACAAACAAACAAGTCGTGATGCTTTGGAATTTGAAACCAATCAAAGAGTCGCTTGGCACCAAAAAGAAAATACTCAATCGGCCCCTGTGCTTCCCGCGCAAGTAGGCTATCAGTTCTCATTCTAGGCAAATAATATGGATCAACTTATCTCCGCCTTTGGGTTGCTTTGCATGCTACTCATTGCGTACCTATTTTCATCGGCGAAAAAATCGATCAACTGGAAAACAGTTATTTCAGGGATCATCCTTCAGGTAATCTTTGGTCTTATCATTTTAAAAACAGGTTTTGGTCGAGCAACTTTTGATACTGCTAGAGAGTTATTCACTGGCATTTTAAGTTTCACCAACGAAGGCTCTAAGTTTATCTTTGGCCCACTTACAGACGTTTCTAAAATTGGTTTCGTCTTTGCTTTTTTAGTTCTACCGACAATTATTTTCATGAGCTCTTTAATGAGTGTTCTTTACTATATTGGCGTCATGCAAATTCTTATCAAGTTTGCGGCAAAAGTAATGGTGAAGGTTATGGGAACTTCAGGAGCTGAGAGTCTCGCCGCTGCTGCAAATATCTTTGCCGGTCAAACAGAAGCGCCTTTAGTTATTAAGCCATTTATTAGTGCTATGACTCGCTCTGAATTAATGGCCCTAATGACAGGTGGAATGGCAACTGTTGCTGGTGGTGTTTTAGCTGCTTACGTAGGTCTTGGTGTTGATGCCGGTCACTTATTAGCAGCTTCAGTTATGTCTGCTCCTGCAGCTTTAGTTTGTGCCAAATTAATGGTTCCTGAAACAGAAGTAAGTTCGACTCAAGGCCAGGTGACACTGGATCTTCCCAATACTCATGCAAACATGATTGACGCTGCAGCTAGTGGTGCTAGTGAAGGACTAAAACTGGCTCTTAATGTTGGAGCGATGCTACTGGCTTTCATTGCTTTAATCGCAATGGTCAACGGTGCCTTTGGAAAAGTAGGCGGCTGGTTTGGTTATCCGGCACTAAGTCTTGAACTTATTACTGGCTACTTATTTGCTCCAATCGCTTGGCTACTAGGCGTTCCATGGAGTGACTGTTTAATCGTAGGAACACTACTTGGAAAAAAATTAATCTTGAATGAATTTGTTGCTTATCTCGATTTAAAAGCAGCTATGCCTGAACTTTCTGAGCGATCAATTATTATCTCGACCTATGCACTTTGCGGCTTTGCTAACTTTAGCTCCATTGCCATTCAAATCGGCGGGATAGGCACACTTGCTCCTGATAGAAGAAAGGACTTGGCGCTGCTAGGGGTTCGTTCATTAATAGGTGGAACTCTTGCTTGCTTTATGACCGCC
This sequence comes from uncultured Bdellovibrionales bacterium, assembly GCA_963976925.1. GTDB lineage: Bacteria > Bdellovibrionota > Bacteriovoracia > Bacteriovoracales > Bacteriovoracaceae > UBA4207. The sequence goes on along the minus strand of CAXBMT010000113.1, from coordinate 3,846 downwards.
TGCATTGCTGGGATATTTCTCTAGTAACTCATCTAAATTATTAATTTTTACAATCATATTTTGCCGTGACCCGCTTCGGCTCGCCGAGTTTTCTTACACCTGATAAGATAGAAAAGAATTTAATTTAAAAGGTATTCTCGATGGCAAAAGAACTCATAATCAATCAGACACTTAACGAGTGTCGGGTTTCTCTAGTTGAAAACGGTGAAATTCTCGAATATCTCATGGATAGGGGAAGTGATGAAAAAGAAGACTTCCCCAATGTAGGTAACGTCTATAAGGGTAAGGTTCTTAGAGTCTTGCCTGGTATGCAGTCAGCCTTTGTTGATATTGGCTGGGAAAAAGCCGCCTTTCTATATGTTGATGATGCTTATCTTCCAACCTTAGAAGAGCAGCGTGAGATGGCGGAGAAGAGTCGTCATAATGCCGAAACTTCTAAGCGTGTCGGCGAGATGATCCCAGACGAATTCTCAACTTTATCCGAACAAGTCGATATGCGCTTTCGCCCAGAAGCAACGATTGAAAGTTTTCTAAAAGAAGGCGATGAAATCATTGTTCAAGTGGCCAAAGAGCCAATTTCCACTAAAGGTCCACGAGTCACAAGACATATTACATTGGCCGGACGCTATGTTGTTTTCATGCCCTATATTGAACACACAGGTGTTAGTCGAAGAATTGAGAAAGAAGAAGAACGTGAACGTTTAAAAGAAATTCTTGATACCATTCGTCCTGAAGGTAAGGGGATTATTGCTCGTACCGTTGCCGAAGCTCAAAGTTATAAGACATTAAAGCAGGACTTCAATCTTCTTGTAAAAATTTGGAAGGATGTTCAAAAGTCTGAGACACAAACTAAGCCTGCCACTCTTGTTTATCGAGATCTAAATTTCATTCAAAGAATTCTTCGCGATATCACAGATGAAGATGTCGCTAAAGTTGTCGTCGACTCGAAAGAGATGGAGCGAGAAGTAGAAAAGTTCGTTAAGCGTTTCTTGCCCAATCTCCAGGGGAAAATTGAGTTTTACGACGGAGATGCTTCTCCGTTTGAAAAATATGGAATCGATCTAGAAATTGAACGTGGTATTTCTAATAAGGTTTTCCTTCGAAGTGGGGGATCTCTAAATATCGATCAAACCGAAGCTTTAGTTTCAATTGATGTAAATACTGGAAAGTTTGTTGGTCGAAAGAATCTTGAAGATACGATTGTTAAAACAAATCTTGAAGCTGTTCGAGAGATTGCTTATCAACTAAGACTTAGAAATTGTGGTGGCATTATCATCGTCGACTTTATCGACATGGAAAAAGAAGAACACCGCGAACAGGTTTATACGACTTTTGTTGAAGCACTAAAGAAAGATAGAGCTAAAACAAATGTTCTTCCGATTTCAGGCTTAGGCTTGATTGAGATGACTCGAAAGAGAACTCGCGACACTCTTACTCGAGTTATGTGTGAGCCGTGTCCATATTGTGAAGGTACTGGGAAAGTAAAATCAACTCTGACAGTTTGCTATGAGCTTGTAAGAGAGATCATAAAAACTTTAAAGAAAACAAATTGCAAAAAACTGTTTGTTTTTGCTCACCCTGAAGTTGCCGCAAGACTGTCTGGAGTTGATCTTGATTTGATTGAAACTCTAGAAGATGCTTACGGCGCAACGGTACAGATGCGATCAGAGAATAACTATCACGTTGAACAATACGAGATATTTACTCAAGACCCTTAAAGGCAATCGATACTAACAGAGTCACCATGATGGTCATCGATGGCCGTCATGATAATTTGCATGCTGAAAGCTTCAGTAGAATCAATAATTCTTTTAACTGGAATGATCAGATCAAACTCACCAAAACCACGAGATCTAGAGCTAAGCCAAAAGCTAAACTTATCGTGACCAATATAAACTCGTGGGTTGTAATTGATATAGTTATTAAGCCTTTCAATTGATGTTTCACCTTCAGACCAAACATCTCCTCTGTCATCAAGTACATACTCAAACTTTATATTTTTAAGTGTTGAAAAATCTCCTAGGCTTTCTAACGTTGCCGAGAACTTGATCGTGGCATCTAAAAAACCATCACCTGATACTCTGTTAGCTGAGCAAGATAATAAACGAGTTTTTAATGGAGTATCAATTTGCTGTAGCCCCTGGTTGTCATCAAGATAAAAGAACTTTGCCTTATGGCTAAGATTTACTGTGCGACGTAACGCCTCTTTCATTAACTTTGATGTCTTCTTATCAACAGCTTCAATAGACGAGTGGTCTAAATTAAAGAAGTCTCCCTTATTAAGTTCTTTTTCACTCATTTGAACCATGAAGTCTTCATCAGTAATGAGGACAGTTTCAACACCTTTTTTCTCAAGAACAACGACACAGGCATCACCAATAACAAATGGATCGATCTCTCCACATAAGCTGTCTTTTAAACGGTACCGATCTGCATATGCTGATAGTGATAGAAATAGTGTTGATAAGATAATAAGTGCTTTCATTTAAATCCCCCTAAGATGCACTGTTTCTAAACAACTTAATGGTTGATGTAAATTATAATGTAGTCATTACTTCGATCTAAAAAATAGATACTTTGTTTTGCGCTAATGCTGCGTGTGGTGCGAATTGATCCTGAGTTTTGGTGTCAATTTGACTACTTTGGTCCCCTTTTGGGGTCTTATTTCATGTCAAAATTACATGATCTAGGGATTTTATTGGCACGAAGTTTGGTTATGTGGTCTAAGACTTACGTTTTATATCCAAGATGGAATTACGAAATATTAACAGCCGTTTTGCGCTAGGGGGATTCAATGTCATTAGTTTCAAAAATTTTTAAAGGTGCTGCACTACTATCAGCTGCAACTATGCTTGCTGCTTGTACTGGCGGCGGCGGTGGATCATCAACATATGGTTCATACTACTCACCAACTGCTTCAGTAAGTCAGTTTGTTAATGCACTTAACAATATTGAAGGTTTTGACGCTGATGATTCATATGTAGAGCTTTATACAGATGAAACTATTCGTTCAACTTATGCTGGCGAAGATAACTGGTTTGTTATCTACGATGACAAGTATAACGAATATAAAGCTGTATCTCTAGAGTACATCCGCTCAATCGTTTATTATGACTACTATTCAAATTCAACAGCTCTTGCTCGTGAATTCCGTGCTATCGAGCGTGATGATATTCTTTATGGTGATATCAATGGTGATTTCTGGGGTGATGACTACGAAGTAGTTGATTACGATTTCTGGACAAACACTTTCATTGGTCGTAACTCTGGCTTTCAGTATGAAGACGAAGCTGCTACTACTGACGTTTCTCTAATGACAGCTGAACTTGAGCAAAAAGAATTCATCAAAAAAGCTGCTAACGTTTCTTTCGCTTTCAACGTAGGTATCGAGACTTCAATGTCTTTAGTTACTCTTGGAAAAAAAGCTGAAGAACTTGTTAAGAAATCAGGTGGAGAGTTAACTGCTGCTGATGAGCTTGCTCTTACAACTGATCTTCAAAAATTAACTGGTGTTTCTCTTTCTGAAGTTATGGCCGCTGCAAACGACCAAGCTGCTCAAGACGACCTAGTTGGTAAAATTGCTGACAAAATCGGAACATCTGCTTCGAACCTTGAAAACAAGATTCTTCCAGAGCTTTTCGGTCTACAGTTACAATAAGCGCTTTTTCACACATCGCGCGCCATACCGTTGGGCTGACGTGCGCGCTGATGCCACGATCAGCGACTATCTCTAGCTGATGCTCACAAATATTGACATAGATCAAAACACCGGTGTTTTCTTCGGTATCCCAAACTCGATACTCACTAAACAAGTCAATCGCACGGTCGCGGCAGCCGATGTGATAG
>CAXBMT010000112.1:0-8671 GCA_963976925.1 uncultured Bdellovibrionales bacterium | reverse complement strand
GTGGAGTTCGACCAATTGCTGTTGGAAACTTAAACAGCTTACTGATAAGTCCATCTGCTCTTATATCAACAACTTGATGATCAGTTGAAATATGTGTGAATTGCTCTAAGTCTGGCTGTTCAAAGTTTAACCCAGCTCTTTTAGGAGAGTATAAGTGAACTTTGAGGTCTAGTTTACCGTTTGTAAGTTGTGTCGGTGGAGTACCGAGCATATCGGCACCTGGTAAAATCACTCTTGGATTTAGCTCTATACGAAATGCTTTCGTAATACTTAAATTTAAATTTTCATCTAGAAAGTAGCCTTCCATATCATCTGTATCAATTGATACTTTTATACTAGACATGTCGAGCTGGCCGACAGAATCATTTTGATGATCGATAGTTTCAAATTTCTCAAGTTGCAATTCTTCTGCTCTTTGAAACTCAAAACCTTGTGATTGATCGATACCACTAAGCTGGACATGACCAGAAGTCTGCGCCATGTCTGATGGTAATTTAATTTCTATTTGAAGTTTTGTTATATCACCAAGCTGTGGAAGTTGTGCCGTTTCGATCGCAATTTCCCCCTCAAGCTTCATGACTGAGCTTTGCCAAGAAATACTGCGATTAATAGCTTCATGCAACTGATGATTAATTCCATCAATACTTGTCGACACTAGCATCAGACTAATGTTTGCTCTGCCTGTTTCAATATTAAGTCGTTGTCTTTGACCTGAAATATCAGTTCTCTCCAATATTGGATTACCTTCTAATTTCCATTCAAGAATTGTCTGATTGGCGCGTTGTCTCTTTCGCATAACTCGCCAATTGATATTTTCTAAATTTAATCCTGATTCATCTAGTACTTGAGACTTAGCAGGCTTTAATTGCTCCATACTATCGATTTGTCCGACCGGGTGACGGTATCTTGCATCAACTAGACTTTGGTTACCCTCTCTCCATGGATTAAGAAATGTTGGAATAATAACTTGTCCGATTTGATTACCTTTAGCCTTAATGACGACATCATTTTTGACCCATCTTTCATTACTAAGCCAGTTAAATGTAACTGCACTTGACCAGGCAATACACCCTTCAATGTCTGAGATTAGGTTAAATGTATTATTCTGTATTTTTACCTCAAATTGCTCACCGACAAGAGGTGCCTGTATAGCCGCGTCTTTTAGACACGCTTTATAGTGAAAGAAGTTTGCTTCTTTTATTGTTGGAACGGCTACATTAGGAACAAGTTCACTCGTGGCCTGAAGCTGTGACACAAGAAAACTAGAGTTTTGTGTCCCTTCAACTTCTTGAACATTATTGCTACAAGCACTAAGAGTACCTATGGCAATACCAATCAAACTATATTTTAAGCCTTTAAAATTAAACATGGAGTATTCAAATGCAAAAAATAATCCAAGTGGACTATAGGCTAATTAATTGAAATGACAGTAGGAGAGTGTCTAGTTTTTAGACAGTGGTATGATCTTGTAACGTCCATTTAGCCAATCAAATATTTCAAGTTTATAGCTAGGACTAAACCTTCGATCACTAACTCCACCAGCTAAAACAGTATGAATTCTATCTTCTGAAAGATCCGCAATCATTCTCCATGAAGGAGCGAAGCTACTTTCTCTACCGTGTGCTTTATAGACAGCGCCTTGAACGATTGAGGCACGACCACCGGGTAGTCCGATATTACTTTGATCGAATCCAAAGATAGCTGGAAGTTTTCCTTGAAAGAATAGGTTATTCATTGAAATCTTATTAACCTGTCCCCATGGCAACAGTTGGTAAGAGTTTGATTTTGATAATGTAATTGATAAGCACTTTTGAAATAGCTCTTTTCTTTTCTCGGCACCACCAAACCATAATTCTAGTGTGTCTTGATCCTGAGATAATAAAATGCGATCAAAAAGATGATAGTAGTCTGTAATCGTCGAAGTCTCAGATAAAATATATTTAATTCCTGTTTCACTGAAAAGATTTTCCCCAAAGGCTTCAATAAGGAGATTTTTATAGAATGCTTCAAATAAAGTTGCTTCTATACTTTCAACTGAATAGCAACAGTCCCATGACTTTAAGGATTGTCCAAGCGGAGTTTCGGGAAACTCTCCCTCAAGGACTTCTAAAAACTGTTCAGCTTGCAAGGAGTATAAATCATTTTGCAATGTCTTCATGGCTTCAACGTTAATATCATTGAGCCCACTTAAGACATCTTTAATTCTATCATTTCTGTATGGACCCATTGGAAGATTTATTAATTGCGACTTATATCTGGTATTAATAATCTTGTGATTTGCTGTTGATATATATCCTTCACTTGGATTTTTTATAAACTCAAGTTCGCTTGGGGATACATTGCCATTCCATAAATTTTCTTTCTTCCACGCTTCAAGAGGAGCCAGTCCGTGCCCCTTTCTTTTTGGAGCAGTCCCAGATTGTTGGTAGGCGATTTGTCCTAGGTTATCGGCAACGAGCCAGTTGGCAGAAATCGCTACGTTCGCTGCATATCTAGAAAAGTCTTCGATATCTTTTGCTTCTTGGATATCCATAATTGATTCTACGGTATTACCCATACCACCACGGTGATTAGTCCATGCTCTAGAAAGATAAAGTCCATTTTCAATTTTACTAGTTGCTGGTAATTCTATTATCCCCATTTGAGTTTCATAAATTGGATGAAGGAGAGGTTGTTTACCTTTTCTTTTAATAGTCTCAACACGTTTATTTAACTCTCTGGGTCCATCCTCACTTATCGATTTGCCGTCTTTGATTTCTTCAATGAAGAAGTCAACCATATCCATGAACCCATAGGTGAAGCTAAAGCTGATGTTTCGATTACGCCCCATGATGAAGCCAGGTACTCCTGGCATCGTTATGCCAGCAAGTTCATTATTTTTCATTGAGGCATTTGCTTCATACCATACCGCTGGCAAACGATTCACTTCTAAATGTGGATCACAGCACATTATAGGTTGTCTTGTTTTTGATTTTGAAGGAGCAATAACCCAATTATTACTGGCTAAAAGTTTAGGCAAATAACTTAGAGTCTTAATTTCAGTTGGAAGTCTTTGTCTTAAATATTTAAGACTTTTTATTTTTTCAATTAAATTTACATTAAGATCTTCTAAGTAAGGATGAAAAAGACTTTTGAGTTTGTTTGTATCCACTCCATCTTGTATTGATTGAATAATTAATCGTTCAACATCTTCTTGTGTTTGCGCAAGTCCTATATAGGACATAAGCTTAACAGTTAAAAGTGTATGCTCAGGTTTCCATTCCTCAGGCTTATATCTAACTAACCTGAATTCCCAAGGAGTTTTTTCATTCTGCCAAACATGATTAACACCATTCGCATAAGACTGAAGGTAAGATAAAACTCTCTTGTTAACCTGAGAGACTTCTTTTTTTGCTTCGTAAGAAATTCCTACTTCGCGCATAAAGATATCTATTGACTCAGTTTCTTCGTCAGCTTTGAGGCATTCGCTTAACCTTCCTTGGCCCGCGAGTCTGGCAAGAATCATTTGAGATGATCTATCTTTTGCGTGGGCAACACCTAAACCAAAAGCTACGTCATCAATTGTTTCGCCGTTTAAAGAGACAACTGCTGAGGGTAAACGTAAAAGTTCACAAGTATTGTCATCGTTTTTATAGGTTACTTTTGTTGAAGAGAGATCTTTTTCCATCTCTATATCTTAATGAATTCCGTCAATTAGGGTCGTCGCGACGCGATAGAGTTAACTTTTGCAGCATAAACCAATTTTTTTGTCTGGTTACTCTAAGTTTATATTCCACCATAAAGTGGCTCCATCCTGATCTGATTGCAAGAGAGTTGCCTTTTTTACTTTTGCACTGACAATTTCAAAGCCAAACTCCATTTTATCACTTGCCTTGTATTCATATTTGAGGGCTATTCCATCTCTGTTTGTGTGACCACGTAAGGCTGAATTGTAATAGCCAATAACTGAGTCCGATTCAACTTCGTACCAAGAGAATGTAGCTAAATGCTTATCGTATCCTAAAATAGTATTGACCTGTAATGCTTGATTCCTTTCGTCGGGAGCACTGTCATTAAATATATAATCACTTCCTAGACCCCAATTAAATTGTCCGATCATCCCGTTAAGAAGAAAGCTTCCAGCATAGCCTCTAAATTTATAGGCAAGCCTCGTATTAGCGCTTCCAATACCTACAGTCTGGTTTCCCATAAAGCCGCTTTGAAAAGCAACGTTGCCATCAACGTCACTATATCCCCAAAGATAGCCTTGAAGTTTAATGCCTAAAATATCTCCTGGCATATCGAGATCTAGTCCACTTTGCCAGTAGCTTGGTGTTCCCTCTGAAACATTGCCAAGTCTATTAGTTAATTCCTGATTTGAAGGAATCGCGCCTAAAGTTTTGAATGTCATTGAGGCGTCTGCCCAGAGTGGAAAGGCTTGGATAAATGAAGCTCCAAAAAACCTGGTTGCACTAATATGAATATCCGGTGTCCAGTCATCCATTGGAAGAGCTCCAAACTTCACGTGAGCTTTTGTCCAAGGGGTATAATCAAAAAAAGCATAATTAAGAACAACTTGTTGAGCAGGTTTAAATTCATCCAATAGTGTCCCTTTATGGGATCCAGTTTCTAGTAAGGCAGAAGACTGACTAAAAAACTTAAATTCTTCACTGATTTTTAAATCTATAAATGCACTTGGTGCGATTCCAAAGCTTCTAGCTTGTTGAGTCGAACTCTCAATATAAGTAATATTAGAGCCCAAAGAAAATTGATAGCTATACTCCAGAGAATAGGCTGCAGGCATGAGCACAAAGAAAAATAAAAAACATCGGATAAAATACATCATATCTCCTAAATATATGTATCTATTTTATGGAAAGCTTGGCTTGATTGCCAATCATTTGTCTTAAGTGGTGAAGCTTGCCGCAACGACAGATAGATATTCACAGTTGATAATGAATTATGATTAAAATTCACGAAGTTCAAAAAAGTTTTGGTCCTACCAATGTTATCCCTGATATGAGTCTACAAATACCAACGGGTGAGACACATATACTATTAGGTTCAAGTGGCTGTGGAAAAACAACTCTCTTAAGAATGATGGCCGGACTCTGTGACGTTGATAGCGGCGAGGTTACTCTTGGCACAGAGAATATAAAAAGTCTTAACCCTTACGATATTTCAGATAAAATAGGATACGTTATTCAAGAAGGTGGACTAATGCCTCACTTGAATGCAACGGAGAATATACTTTTACCAGTTAAAATTCGTCGCGGTGATCTTAATGCAGCTAAAGATAAGCTGCATGACTTTGCTCAGTCAGTTGAGTTAAGTCATCAGCAGTTATTGCGTTACCCACATGAACTTTCAGGTGGGCAAAAGCAAAGGGTAGCTCTTATAAGAGGGCTTATTTTAAATCAACCTATTATCTTGTTAGATGAACCTTTGTCTGCACTTGATCCAGTTGTTCGCATGAACCTTCAAATACATCTTAAAAGACTTTTTAAAAAACTAGAGAAAACAGTTGTCCTAGTTACTCACGATCTAAATGTTGCTTCTTATTTGGGTGATAAAATCTCTCTTCTTGATAAAGGTCGAATTGTTCAACAAGGCCGTTTTAGTGATCTGTTGGATAACCCAAAAAATGATTTTGTCAGAGACTTTATAAGAGCTCAAACTCCGGCTCAAAAGGAGAACTCGTGAAGTTTCTAGCTTTTCTATGTCTATTCTTTAGTACTTCTCTTTTTTCTAAAACGATCACTATCGGTTCAAAAAATTTCACAGAAAGTTATATCTTAGCTGAAATTATGGCTCAACTTGCACATAAAGTTGGAGAAGCCGAAGTTGTTCGAAAATTTGGCCTGGGTGGAACTGGAATTACTTTTCAAGCAATAGAAAAAAATGAAATTGACCTCTATCCTGAGTACACAGGCACGATTAGTGAAGCAATTTTAAAGAATAATCAGCTCAACGATTGGAGATCTCTAACAGATGAACTTGAAAAAATTGGCATGAATATTAGTTTAAGCCTTGGTTTCAATAATACCTATGCGATAGCGATGACACAAAAAAGAATGGGGGAGTTAAATCTTACAAAATTATCTCAGTTGAAAAAGCATAATGACCTACCTGCAGCTTTCTCCCATGAATTTGTAAAAAGAAAGGATGGATTAAAAAATCTGTCATTACACTACGGCTTTAAACTTCAAAGTATAAAAACGATGGAGCATAGTCTTGCTTATCAGGCTTTAGCTGAAAACAAAGTTGATCTAGTTGAAGTTTATTCAACTGATGCAAAAATTGAGAAATATAATCTAAAGCTTCTTGAAGATGATCTCAATTATTTTCCATCTTATTTAGCTGTCATTTTAAGTAGTAATGATTTTGATAAAAACTTTCCACTTACATGGAACTCTTTTGAAGAAAAAATTATTGGTAAAATTGATAACCAGACAATGACTAAACTAAATGCTTTGGTTGAACTCGAAGGCTATTCATTTGCCCAGGCGGCCACATATTTTCTTGAAGGCAAAGTTGCTAAGAATATAAAGTTTAATTTGGATTGGGATAAAATATTATTAAGAACTAAAGAACATATTATGCTGGTTGCTATCTCTTTAATTTTGGCAATTATCTTTGGTATTCCCCTTGGCATTCTTTCATCTCAAAATAAACTTCTTGGACAATTTCTTTTAGGAACAAACGCTCTTATTCAAACGATTCCTTCATTAGCTCTGTTATGTCTACTGATCCCTTTTTTAGGGATTGGCCCCAAGCCGGCGACCTTTGCACTTTTTCTTTATGCTCTATTACCAATTGTTAGAGGGACATATACAGGTCTAATGGCGATTGATATTAAGCTAAAAGAGAGTGCTATATTGATGGGGTTAAACCCTATACAGCGACTTCGATATGTTTTTCTTCCTCTTGCTAGCCCGTCAATTATGTCTGGTATCAAAACTTCGGCCATAATAAATGTTGGAACTGCAACTCTGGCTGCCTTCATTGGGGCTGGAGGCTTAGGCCAAATAATTGTTACTGGTTTGGCACTTAATGATCAGCAAATGATTTTGCAGGGCGCGGTACCGGCTGGTGTTTTAGCTATAGTAGTCCATATTTTATTTGAGATGCTCGACAAATTATTAGTACCAGTCGCACTAAGACGTGTATGATGTTTAAGTTATTGAAATTAAAAGAAATAGGTATCACCGAATCTTACTCCCCAAAGCCCGAATCATGGGATAATAAGGTGTAGTATTTTGGGGAATAAGCCACGGAGAATTCATGCCGACAAATGTTCATAGTACTGAAAAAAATCAAAGTATCCTTGCACCAACAATGGAGCAGCACCGATCGTTTAAAAACGATGAGTTTTGGCGTGTTATTCCTGGATATGCTGACGTTTCGAGAGAAGAGTTTGCAGACTCAAGGTGGCAGCTAAAACATTCTATTAGAAAGGTAGATCAAGCAAAAAAAATCTTAGGTCATTTGTTATCTGAAGAAGTTTATCAAGACATGATTCAAGGGCAGCATATTACGCCAATGAATATTAGAATCACACCTTATATCTTTGCTTTAATTGATTGGAATAATCCAGTTGATGATCCTCTTAGGAAACAATTTCTTCCACTTGGAAGCCAATTTCTTCCAGATCATCCTTACTATGCTGAAGACTCTCTAGCAGAAGATGAAGATTCTCCAGTTGAAGAGCTCACTCATAGATACCACGACAAAGTACTTTTCCTACCAACAACACTTTGTCCTGTTTATTGTTCTTATTGTACTCGCTCTCGCTTAATCGGTGGATCTACAGAGTCTGTTGAAAAAGAAACTTATGGTGTTAATAAGAAAAAATGGGAAGCGGTTTTTGAATATATTAAGACTCAGCCACAAGTCGAAGATGTTGTTCTTTCTGGTGGTGATGCGACGATGCTAACTGCTGCTCAGTTAAAAGAAGTTGGGGAGAGCCTGCTTCATATTCCTAATGTTCGTAGGATTAGAATTGCCACAAAAGGTGTGGCTATTTATCCTCAAAAATTTATTACCGATGATGCTTGGTTTGACGCTTTAACCGGTTTACATAAACTCGGCCGTGAGATGGGTAAGCAGGTTGTTGTGCATACACACTTTTCATGTACACATGAAATTTCAGATTGGAGCAAGCAAGCTTGTGATCGTTTATTCGAAAATGGAATTATTGTTAGAAACCAAGCCGTACTTCAAGCGGGTGTTAACAACAGTGTAGAAGAGATGGTGATGCTAACTAGAAAGTTAGCCTATATGAATGTTCAACCTTACTACGTTTATATGCACGATATGGTGCCGGGTTGTGAACACTTTAGAACAACAATTAAAGAAGGTGAGGAGTTAGAGAAAGCTGTACGTGGTACAACTGCAGGCTTTAATACTCCAACATTTGTTTGCGACCTTCCTGGTGGTGGTGGTAAACGTCACGTAGCAAGTTACGAGTACTATGATCAAGAAAATGGTATCTCTGTTTGGAGTGCTCCTAACGTTAAGCCAGGAAAACTCTTTACATACTTTGATCCAATCCATCGTTTATCAAAAGATGCTCAAGCTAGATGGATGGATGAAAAAACTCGTCAGGCCATGGTTGATGAGGCTATTAAGAAAGTCGAATAATCGCCAACATTTCTGGTCAGTTGCAAAGTTTGTAACTGACTAGAATATC
>CAXBMT010000111.1:0-8761 GCA_963976925.1 uncultured Bdellovibrionales bacterium | reverse complement strand
CCTCGATCAGGCAACATCAGGTGTACTTATTTATGTGAAGAAGGCTACGCTTTGGCAGGATCTTAGATCAAGATTTCATCAAGTTGCTCATTTAAAAAGATATATTGTTGTCGTTGATAAAAAACCAACTCAAGAGGGACTGCTTAATGGCTGGTTCGACTTATCTGGTAAACGAGTAAAAGTTTACAGTGAACATAAACCTCAATGTAATGAGGGAAGTATGTTTGTTCGTCTGGTTAAAGAAGATCAACGCGGAGTTATCCTAGCGATTGATCTTGCTCATGGACATCGCCATCAAATACGAGCTCATCTTGCTATGCTTGGTTGTCCTATTCGAGGAGATGAAATCTACGGCGGTACTACTGCGCAAAGATTATATCTGCATGCCTATCAATATAGGATCGAGAATTTAATTACGACAAAGGATGAGAACCTAGGGTTCGGTGACGACTTCTTGGACCTGAACAGTGACCTTGAGATGCTCAGCGATCATAGCGGGATCATTCATGGTCGCTAACTTAACGATATACTTTCCTTCAGTGATGGCGTTGATCGTCAGTCTTGGATGAATTAATCGAATCGAAACAATATCTGTACGTTCAAGATTATCATCAGGCGAGTTAAGAGCTACTGACTTCATATTATTGGCCAGTGTTCTAAATAAGGTCTTTCTTAGTTCAGCATCAGAGATAGGTTTGTCTTTTGGCTCGGCAAAATTCATGGTCATAGCTAGATTATTGGCATCACATTGAGTTGACCAGTTGGCAGGAATCCTTCTGTCTAGTTTCACTAAGACTGCCTTACATGATGTGGGCATAAGAGCGTCTCTATTAAACAAGCCTTCCTTTCGACCCAAGGTCATGAGGAAGACCGCCATCATAAGAATACCGACGGCCAAAATTGGGTTTTTCATTATAGATTTCAATACCATGGCCCTATTATCCATGTTTTTACTAAAAAAAGCACTCAAGGAAGCACAATAAATATCCGACAAGATTGGTACGGAACTGAGGAACCATCCTCATATAAAAGGGGCACCTAAGGTGACGTTCAAACAACTGCTACCGCAAAAAGATTTTTGGAAGATTCTTAAGTCTCTAGAATCACTAGATAACCCTACATCTCTTAGCTCATTTGCTGACGCTCATGAAGTTAAATCCTCCATGGTGACCAAGGTTGTCTCCGTCCTGCAAAAACTCAATTATCCAATGGTGATCGATGATCATCACGGACAAGATATTATTGTTCCACCTTCTCAAACTCCAGGTATTCATTTCGAAATGACTTTGTGTGAGTGGTTAGCTCTACAAGCAATGTTTCCTGTCATTGGTAAGGAAGAGGGTAAGCCACACTATGGTTTAGTGGCAGATAAGCTAGAAGACGTTGAAGCGCACTACCCAGAATACGATATGTACCGCTTGCTAGAAGAAGAAGATGCAAAAGAAGGCATTCTTGGTCGCCTTGGTGATAAAGCGATTGAGATGGTTAGTAAAATAGAAGACGGGTTATCTCGTGGACTTATTGTTGAGCTTCATTGGGGAGACTCTAAAGTCACGAGTGTTTATCCTCACAAGTTAGTTTATCTTGAAGGTGAGCTAAGTATTGTAGGCGAGGATTCTAGTGACCGTTGTCTCGTTTCATTTCCAGTCAATGATCTAAGTGCCATTCGATTTGATGTGACAAAAAACTATCAGCCCAACTTTTCACCTATTGAGGTTGATGACTTTGTTCTCGCCTTAAGAGTAGTTTCTGGTAATGAAGAACGTCTTGTCTTAAAACTTAAAACATCTAACGATGTAGATCTCAATCCTCCATATCACTTTTTAGCCAACCCTTATATTACGACAAATGCAGAAGGTGATGTGATCTGGGCCGCTTCAGTTGAAGTGTGCGATGACTTCTATGCTTGGCTACATGATCTAGGTGATCGAGTTAAGATTATGGATCCCCAGCATGTTGCTGAAGGCTATAATGATTGGCTGATGCAATATAGTGAAATGAAAAAAGCTTCCTAAGTAAGTGAATAAGTCTAAAGGCTTCATCCTACTTTCGTTCTTGCCGGCCATTGCCTTTTGGTGGCTTGAAGAAAACTATCCTCTTCGTATTGCCCTTGCCGCTGGGCTTGGGATGGCAGTAGTCGAAATCATCATTGAAAGGCTGATGCTTGGTCATGTTCATACGATCTCAAAATTTAACTTTCTAATTTTAATGTTTTTAGGTGGCCTGTCACTTCTAGGTGATGAAGGTATCTGGTTTAAGCTTCAGCCATGTTTTACAGGTGTTGGAGTCGGAGGCTTTCTTTTTGTTCAACGTTTTCGCGGTAAAAGTCTTATCGCGGAAATGCAAAAAGAGTTTCCGCAAAAAATGCCAATACCGGAACCTTTAATTAAAAAAGTTGAACTGCATATGGGTGTCTTTATGTTTAGCTATGGTCTTTTTATGGCCTATATCGCTGTGACACAGTCAACCGACAAATGGTTGTTTTTTAGAACGGCTGGATTTTATATTTGCAGTGGAGTCTTTCTTGGAGCTGAAGTTTTCTTTATGAGAAGCTGGGCCAAGAAAAATCTCAAGCCTAATAGTTAAATAGAGCCAGCGGTATAGCTACCGAGAATCTTAACATGTTTGGTTAGCTGAGTGAGCTCGAGTAAACAGGCTTGGACCTCTTGATTATCTTTATCTCCTAGGAAATCTACAAAGAAGACATATTGAAAAGGATTGAGAGGATCAGGTCTAGATTCAATCTTCGTCATATTGAGTTTATGAGCTGAAAAGCACTGCAGACACTCTAGTAGGGCACCTGGTTTGTGGTCAGTGACAAAGGCGAGACTTGTTTTATTTTTTTCAAGCACAGTCGGATTGTCACCAAGGCGTGAGATGATAAGAAATCTCGTAAGGTTAGTGTCATTGTTTTGAATCTGATCACTAAGAATTTCCAAGTCATAGTATTTAGCACAAAGCTCACTAGCAACGATACCTTTGCCTTTTGATTGACTGGCATTTTCTCGAAGGAGTTTAGCTGCTCCGGCCGTATCATATTCAGCGTGGGCTCTGATATTATGACGACTTAAAAACTCTCTACACTGTGATAAAGCAATTGGGTGAGAGGCAGCTTCGGTCACGTCTTCTAGACGAGTTCCTGGGAGAGTCATGAGACAATGTTTGATCGGTTGATATTGCTCGCCCCAAACTTCAACTTTTTGTGAATAAAGAAGATCAAGGTTAACCGTTACGTTTCCAACGATAGAGTTTTCAACTGGTAGAATGGCAAAGTCGACTTCTTTGGCAATAAGAGCTTCAATTACTTGCTCAGATAAGGCAAAGCCAAAGGCTTTTGCTTGTTGGCCAAAGAAACCTTGAAGAGCTAGTTCCGAATAAGCACCTCGCTCACCTTGAAATCCTACTTTTTTCACTCTTCACCAAGTCTTAGTTTTTGATCAATGGCGGTAAGAGAGCCTATAAATCTGGCACGAGCTTGGTCAGCAAAACGATTATACTTGTTCATGTCAACGAATAGCTGCCAGCTATCGTTTTGAACAACGCCTAAAATTTTCATCAATCGTTTATAGCCTAGAGTTTCAATTTCTTGTCTTTCGGCACCTGTATCCATCAGCGTTCTACCAATGAAGTGAGCAAGAACAAGAGAGTGACTGATTTGGCGATCATGTTCTTCAGCTGTTGTTTCAATAACTTTAAGGCCATGGCCGTTAAGGTAGCGCTTGATATCGTTTAAGAGTTTATCTTCTATTCTAATAGGGCAGAGTACAATCTTATGGCCAAAGACAGTTTCTCTGGCCGAGTCTGGTCCAAACATTGGGTGAGTAGCTAGTATTTGAATATTTTCAGGCAAATGCTTAAGCATGGCATTAACGGGTAACTCTTTCACCGAACATACATCAACGAGTAAGCTCTTTGGATTAAGCTTATCTTTGATTTGTATCATAAGGTTTTCGAATTCACTAATCGGAACAAAGGGAATAACTATAGGGCACTGACAGACTTCATCAAGTGTTCCCGTTTGAACGCCTAAATCTTTGGCTTCTTTTGATACATCGGATAAATCACAAACAATGACATCAGCATCTTCTTTTAAGTAGCGAGCAATTAACTTTCCTAGACGGCCAAAACCAATAATTCCAACTTTCAAAGTAATACCTCTCTCATACGACGAAAGGCTTCTTTAAGATCAGACTCACTAGCAGTAAAAGCAAAGCGAAGATGTCCTTCCATTCCAAAGGCAGAGCCACCAAGACCAGCAACTCCTGTTTTTTCTAAAATATATGTCGCCATTTCGGCAGAGTCTTTAAAGCGATCAAAGTATTGAGTGACTTTGGGAAAGAGATAAAATGCTCCTCCTGGAGTCTCAACTTCAAACAGACCTTTTGATAACTCAAGACATAGGTCTCTTCTTTTTTTCATGAGAGCAACCATGGGAGGTACAATATCATCCTCATGATCAATTGCTGCAACTGCGCCCCATTGTGCAAAAGTACAGTTATTACCTGTTAAATGACTTTGGAGCTTGTTTAAATTTTTAGTGATTTCGGGAGAGGCGACACTGTATCCAATTCTAAAACCTGTCATCATAAAAGTTTTTGAAAAACTTTGAACAAAGATAACATGGTTGAAAATTTCATCTGATAAAGAAGCGAAACTAAATTTTTCGTTTTCATCATAAACTAAAGCGTCATAAGCCTCATCGCTGACGATATGGATATTTTTTTCTACTGCTAAATTAGCAATAGCAATCATATCTTCTTTTTTATAAACGACCCCTGAAGGATTATTGGGGGAGTTCACAATAATGAGCTTTGTCTTATTCGTAACAGCAGCCTTAATACCTTCTACAGGTAATTGAAGATCTGGAGCATCGATAAAGACTGGAACTCCTCCGGCTAGCTTTACTGCTTCAGGAAAGCTGACCCAATATGGACGTGGAATGATAACTTCATCGCCCGGATTAAGCAGAGTTTGAAAGAGGTTATAGAGTGTTTGCTTCGAACCATTTGAAACGAGGACTTGAGAGGCATCAATTTTTCGCCCTGTTTGTTTTTCAAATCGAGTAGCAATTCTTTCTCGTAGTTCAGGAATCCCTTCGACAAGAGAGTAGCGAGTATGATTTTCTAGCATCGCTTTGTGAGTCGCAGCTTTGACGACGTCTGGTGTTGGAAGATCAGGCTCTCCGACATTGAGAGCTATGATATCTTTTCCTTCCTTTCTAAGTTTCATTAATACGGAGGCAAGGCCCACAGATTTTGAGCCTTCAACTCCAAGTAAGCGATCTGAAATCATATTAGTCCTTCTTAAGGCTCGTATTCATAAGTTCAGTTTGAATACGTACCGATTCTTCATGAATTGTATCAAACAATTCTTTTACATAATCGGCTTGAAGGCCAGCGCTTTGTCCTTGAGATAGGCGTTTTTCCATTAAGGCACCCATGCGCTGCATTTGTAGGGGGGTTACATTATTAGCTGCTTTAGCATTGCCAATTTCAGTTACGATTTGTTTTCTCATAGAAAGAGCGTCGATAAGTTCTTGGTCAATACGATCGATCTTTGCTCGAAGTTCATCAAGCTGAGCTTCAAAGTTTCTATCAGCAGAAAACTCTGTTCTTAAACTTAATGATGAAAGTATCTCTCTTAATGAGTCTGGTGTGACTTGTTGAGCGGCATCAGACCAGGCGTCATTCGGACTCATATGAGTCTCAATCATAAGGCCTTCCATATCGACGTCCATAGCTTTTTGGCAAATACTACCAACTAAATCTCGGACACCTGCGATATGACTTGGATCACAGATCATCGGAAGATCTGGAAGCATTCTTTTTAATTCAATAGGAATCTTCCAAATTGGATTGTTTCTGTACATGGTTTTTTCATAGCTAGAAAAACCACGGTGAATAGCGCCGATCTTTTTAATACCAGCACCTGCAATACGCTCAATAGCACCAAGCCATAAAGCAAGGTCAGCGTTGATTGGGTTTTTAACGAGAACGGGTATATTTGTACCTTTTAAAACATCGGCAATTTCTTGAACGGAAAATGGATTAGCCGTTGTACGAGCGCCGATCCATAAAATATCAATACCGTACTTTAGAGCAAGTTCAGCATGAGCTGCAGTTGCTACTTCAGTTGTTGTTAATAGACCCGTTTCTTCTTTAGCACGGGCCATCCATTTAAGGCCCTCTTCGCCAACACCTTCAAATGTATAGGACGAGTTCTAGGCTTCCAGATCCCAGCTCTAAAGATACGAACTTCATCATTCTTTTTTAGCTCGTGAGCAGTTTTGATAACCTGATCTTCAGTTTCAGCAGAGCAGGGCCCGGCAATAACGAGTGGCTTTTTAAGATTTGGAATCCACTTACTAAGAGGTACGATATCAAGTTTCATAAAAGTCCCGAAGTTCATTGTTTTTATACTTAGAGCTAATTAAAGCAAGATATGTGCCCATCTTAGCACGGATAAGCTACCGTTTTTTCGTGTATAACGGATGTAAATGCTGACTTTGCCTCTACACATGTCTAAAAATCATACGGACTCTTCGCAAACCCCCAAAATAAGGTTATCTTTCATTCATGCCAAATAGATTTACCTCAACTAAGCGTTTTATTGGATTCCCTTGCACTCACCGTCAGTGGAAAGCTGACAGTCATTGTAAATTCGTTCATGGATATAGCCGTGAATTCTATTTTGAATTTCAATGCAGTGAGATGACTAAAGAGGGTTGGGTCGTTGATTTTGGTGGACTTAAAGATCTTAAGGCATGGCTTGATACTATGTTTGATCATACATTCTTAGCTTCTTCAGATGATCCACATTTAGAACTTTTTAAAGACATGGACCAGAAGGGCATTATCCAGTTACGTATTCTTCCTAATGTTGGAATGGAAGGGACTGCAGAGTGGGTTTTTCACGAATCAGATAAATTGATACGAGCAAAAACAAATAATCGCGCCTGGGTTTCTAAAGTTGAAGTTCGTGAAAATGAAAAGAACTCTGGTATCTACAAAATTATCGAATAGCTCTAAGAAATACTTTTACTATATTGAATAAATGAATCGATAAGATCTTGATCATATTCGTAGACTGACTCCCCACCTTGAGATTTTGTCTTTAATGTCTCTAGACATGACCCAATAAGATTCTCTGTACTCGCCGTTTTATCTTTGAGCTTCTCACTCATTAGCGATACAGGTGATCAATAATAACAAATTTTTTCGTCACAATATAGTAATTAGTCTTCTTGTTATCGATCCTGAATTTCGCCGGTGTCTCAAAATCTTTAAACTCTTTTATGGCCCTGACAGTTCCTGGATTTTTAGAAAAGGAACTTTGTTCAACGGCTTTTTCCATAATATAAATATGCTTTATGTAAGCAGAAATAGCATCAATATTTTTAAGAGAATGATTTTTAAAATGTGATTTAATCGAATTTTTGATTGCCTTAGAATCTTTAACAATATCTATTTTAATTGAGCTTGGACTTAGCAGTTGATGAAATACAGTTTTCTTACTTCGATCAGTTAGATACTCCATGGCAAAACCATGTAAGAATCCAATTTGAACAATGGACGTTAATTCTTCCACCGTTACTCCAGGTGTAACCAGCATAAATAATGTGCCAAGAACCATGAGCATTTCTGAATGACTTGCAAAGCGCTCTTCTGAATTACAGAGTGTGGTTAAGATATTAAAGTTTGAAATTTTCTCGTGTTTTATATCTTCTGAATCAAATAAGGAGAGGGTGATTTTTTGTGACTTTTGCATAACATCTTGAATGAATTCATGATCGCTACATCCCTCTTCTCTGTATAAAGCGTAACAAAATAGGTCTTCAGCTTTTTGAGTATTAATCGGTTGTTTATTCTTAAGATTAGACTTGAACTCTAGAGGAAGTTTATTTTCAAAGTATTCAACGTGAGCTTCTTTTGTGACCAGTACAGCTCCCCGGGGATACCTTTTAAGCCTTTCAATGTCTTCTGTTGTCACTTCAAAGCCCGGTTCATAGAGCTTGATAACTTTAATATCGTTTACCTGAAGAAAGACTTCATAGGGGTAAACTTCCCCTAAACAAAAAGCAGATTGAGAAATAGATCTAAGCTTCACATTTGTCATGTATTGTCATCGGATAGTTTTTTAAAAGGATTAGCCTAAAATATTGATCTTCACCATTTACTTGGATGATTTATATCAGCTTCATTTCATTGCTTGAGTAAGCTCTACACACAAACTTGAGTCTAGAGGCGTGGGATGATAAATTAGCTACTTACTAAACATTATACGTTTGAAGTGAGCCTTACCAATTATGGAATATGAAAGAAAAGTATTATTTATCAATAAGAAATTCGAAATAGCTCTTATCGACTGGGATGAAAATGCAGGCTCTTGTATTCATCATCATGATGAGAGTGCTTGCATCGTTGGTGTTGTTGAGGGCAAGTTTGAAGATCGTCTTTACTCTGGTGAAGAAGATAAGGAATTTTCCTCTTCATTTTATGAGACCCATAATATCTTAGAGACACCAATGAATACATGCCACAGTCTTCACTCAAGAAGTGCTGGGGGCAGAACAATACATGTATACTCACCACCACTTGAAGTAGATAAAGATGAGAAAATTGATATCACTTTGGAAGAAGTTCGATCTGATCTTTCGAAAACTGAAAATACAATTTTAGACGGAATCTTAAGCAAGCTCGAAGCCTAGCTCATTACTTCTTCTTTATCCAAGCACCCACAGCTTGGATTGGTTGACCTTGTT
>CAXBMT010000110.1:0-8762 GCA_963976925.1 uncultured Bdellovibrionales bacterium | reverse complement strand
ACTTTTTATCCAATGCTTGCGGCGAGATTTAAAGGTGTCACAGGGGGACTTAGTAAAGCAGGGGCCAATTCGCTTTTTGAACCATCTATTAGCGAATTACTAAAAAAAGAAAATGCTCCTGATAAAAAGAAGATGAAAGCACTCAATAACAAAGGAAAGATCAAAAGTCCTTTCTCTCAAGGGCGATCACTGGATGAACGTCTAAAGTCTGCTGGAATGACTAAGAGTGAGGCCGTTAAGCTTTCAAAAGTAAATACTCAAAAGATGGAAACTTCTCATAAGTCTAATGGTGCCAAGCAGGTCAAAAATAAAACAGATCATTCTAGGCCTTCGGTAACTCCAAAGAAAAGCTCAAACTTTGGCAAGCTTACACCTCTTCCAAATAAAGCGAGTGATAATCAAGAGGCTGTAAAGCTTAAAAAGCAGAACTTTAAATTTAATCAAAAATATTGGGATGAGACTAATCCTCATAAGCGAGAGGCCATAAAAAGGAAATATGGCATTGAAGGGACAACTGTTGACCCTAATAAGGTTCACAGACCAATAAACATCAAACCATTTATAGAAAAGGATAAGGAATGAATTTTGAAGATTTTGAAAATAGCTTCACTAAAGAGAATCGGGCGTTAAAGATTGCCTTGGCGACAACTCTTATAGTTTCAGTGATAACTTGTTTAATGATTTTATTTCAAAAGAAGTATTTTCTCTATCAAGGAAAAGATATTTTTGAGGAAAGACCGCTTGCTGTTGAGATTTGTCGCCTTGGTTTTATAAGTCTAGCTAAAGGTGAACCTAATCCCCATGTGGTAACAGATGAGATTATTGATCTTGTCAAAAAAGAACCTTTTTCTATGGAAGTGGATAGGATTTTAAAACTTGAATCTCTTGAAAAAGGTGCTTGCAAGATCATTTTAAAATCAAGTGAAGAACTACTCTCATTTAAGATTGGGCTTGAAGAAAGTATCTTGTACCCCTTTCACTACAAACTTATTCAGCTAGATGAAGTTAAAGCACAGGAGGCGTTCTAATGACCTTTTATATTTTATTCAATCAAATTACGACACTATTTTTAAGTTTAAATCTTCTAACCACTCTAAGCTTTGATTCTGAGATCGTGAGCTATCTATATGGTGGAAGCAAACAAGAAATGTTCTTTCAGGTAACGAATAATAACAGAACGCTTGCAATCAAGCCTCTTATGGAAGGAGATTTTTCAAACCTTTTAGTTATCACAAAAGAGCGCAAATATTATTTTGATCTAAATCTATCTAAGAACGACTCCCATCAGTTTATTGAGATAAAAGATGGAATCGCTAGTCATGCTCTGACTAAGAAAATTAAAACCAAGGATTATGAAATTCTTGAGGGGCAAGCTTCCATCCTGTTTATCAATAATACGAATAAGGAGATGGTGGTCAATAACATCACGGTGAAGCAAAAGGAATATTTCTCTAAGGGAGTGCCCATCATCGTCAACGGCAAGAGAATACTTAATTAAGTAAACATAACTTAAAGGCATTTTATGAAGAATTTAACGATTATTTTAATCGTCTTGGGAACTTGTGACCTTTTTTACAAAGCACAGGCAAAAGAAGCAAGGATTTCAAGACTTAAAACTAAAGACAAAGTGGCAATAGTCACCAGACAAAGGAGAAAAAGAGATGATTCACTTTCAAAGCTTATCGAAAACAACAAAAAGCTTAATGCACTTCTTAATGCAAAAACAGCATTACCTACTATTTGGGAAGGACAAGGGCAAATCCTCACAGGAAAAACATACCGTGGTACTCTTTTAAATACGATTGTTTCCACAAATATTGCAACACCTGTCCTTGTTCGTGCTCATCTTAATCAAGGGCTTCCATACAATAGTAAGTTTTCTTGTCAGGCAACAACTCAGAATAAAAGAGTCTTTTGCGTTTGTAACAAACTCATCACTACGAATAAAGAGATTACTGTTCAGGCCCAACTCTTAAACCTCGATGGCTCAAGTGGACTTGAGGGAATTTATGAAGACGGTAAAGAAGAACTTATTGCAGGAGCTGTTTTAAGTGATTTTTCGGGGGGAATGCTATCGGCGGCTCAAAATCGAATCGCAACTCCTTTTGGTTCAATTCAGGACACAAGTTTAAAGAACCAGCTTCTTGAGGGAGCAATCAATTCAGCGAATACCACATCAGATATTTTACTCGATGAAATGAAGCAAACGGTTCCTGTTATCACCATTGAAGCCGGAACAGAGGTTCTTATTTATTTTATGGAGGCAATCAATGAAAACTAAAGTGTTACTCATTTTATTACTTTGCTCATCTTGCTCAACATTAAAGAAATCTCTTACCAGTGGGGCCTTAATTGGTGGAATTGTTGGAGGCACTGGTGGAGCAGTGTTTTCACCAGATGAACATTCAACAAACAAGAATGCCTACCTCGGAGGGATGCTAGGTGCCGTCGCAGGAGCTGGGCTTGCGTATCTTCTGCATGATCGCCCAGAAAAGAAGGTTAAAGAATCAATGCTTTTAGATCAACCAATGCAAAACCATAAGGAGGTTCCATTATTTGATTTTTCACCAGAACTAAAAAACATTAAGCCAGAAGTAAATTTCAAACCAATTAAGAAGTACGAAGTACCACTAGAAAAGCTCCCTAAGGAACTTGAAGGGAAAGTGAAAAAACAGTTCATTCTTGAGTACCAATCCGAAGCTCAAACTATTGAGATCGGCAATCGAACCATTCAAATAAGTCCTTTTAAGGCATGGGAACATATTTATGAACAATAAAAAGCAATCACAGCAGTTAGACATTTTTACGCCAATTTACGAGATTTTTCACGAGCTTTGCCTTCTTCTCTTTGATGTTGGACGGGAACTCTTTAAGTGGCTTGGTATAAAGGTTTTAAACAAATCACCTGAGCTTGCTCAAATTGAGCGCAAGGCTTTGGCAGTCAATCAGACGACAGAGATTCAAGATGCTCTGGGTATTGATACGAAAACTAAAAGACCAATGCTTCTAAAAGAAATTGATTTTCGCCGTCATAGCTTTATTGTGGGAGCTTCAGGCTTTGGGAAGACAAACCTGATTAGCATCTTACAAGAAAACTCGCTTCGCTATGACAAGCCGATCATCTTCTTTGACCCTAAAGGCGACACAGAAGCCTTAAATACATTCAAAGGTATTTGCGAAAAATATAATAGGCCTTGTTATATTTTCTCTGAGCATTACAAAGATTCAATTTCTTTAAATCCAGTTCTTGAAGGGACTGTCAATCAAGTCGTTGATCGTATCATGCGATCATTTGAATGGTCAGAACCTTATTATAGAGATGCCAGCCGTAGAAGTTTGACTAAGGCCTTAAAGACTTTAGAAAAAGAGGCAACGCCTTTTACCCTGCAAAGAATCTTTGATGAGCTTGTTCGCCTTGAAAGTAAAGAGAATATTGGACTCATTGCCAAACTAGAGGCCATCTTAGTTTCTGACTTCGGGAAGATTTTAAATGCTGAAGGCCCAGATGCTCTAACACTATCCAAGGTAAGAGAAGAAAGAGCTTGTCTTTATATTGGATTATCAACCCAAGGTTATGGCGAAACGGCAACTGCGGTTGGAAAACTGTTCTTAGGTGAACTTCTTTACAACTCATATAAGACTCTATCAAAGGAAGAAGAGGCAGGACTAAAAAATCCAGTCAGTATTTATTTTGATGAATTTGGCTCATTAGTGACACCAGAGTTCATTGAACTTCAAAATAAGTGCCGTGGTGCCGGAATGGAGCTAACCCTAGCGGTGCAAACAGCATCAGATATTGATCGAGTAAGTCCTGATCTTACAAAGCAAGTCATCGAGAACGCCGGAAATCTTTTTATCCTAAAACAACGACTTGATAGTTCTGCTTCTCTATTTGCTGACTCTGTTGGAACAATTTTATCAAAAAAGCAAACTTATAGAATCGACAATGGAGAAAAACAAACAATGGGAAGTGAACGAGAAGTTTATGAGCTTATCGTTCATCCAGACATTATCAAGAACCTTGGAATTGGCCAATGTGTGCTTTTAAGGCAAGGGCCTACCAGAGTTAATCTTATCAACGTCAGAAATAGAAAATGGGATGGAATGAGAAAAAAGCAAAGTCCTAAACATATATCTCGACCTATCGTCAGCATTAAATAAGGGGGAAGATTGAGACCTAAAATGAATTTAAACAGCCTTCATCTTAATTACCTCACTCCATTATTAAAGTGGAGGGTTATGGATTTAGAGTCATTAAGAAAGGAGTGTTTTCGTGCCACCAAATATAAAAATTTTCACCGTATTATCAGAGGCCTTGAGAAGGAAAAGATACTGGAAGGATATAGAGACCCACATAGTCGCAAAAAATTTGTCTTTCTTAGCCCATTCGGCGAAGGCCAGTTGTCGCTTAAAGAAAACCCAACTGCGATTTCTAATGAAACTCTAATCCATGATTTAAAGGTGTCAGAGATCACTAGATCATTTATGAATGAGGGATGGATTGATGAAGTTGAGCTTGAGCATCAAATTCATGATAAGCGAAATTTTAAACTTACTTATAAGATCATTCCTGATGCGATTCTTTATCTTGAAAAGAAGGGGCATAAGTTTCAACTGGCCTTTGAATTGGAGCTTACAAGAAAAAGTAATCAAAGACTTATTGAAAAGATGAAGCAGTATGAAGATAGCTCATTTTACCACTATGTGATGTATTTTTTCCCAACGCAAAAGCTTATGGAGAAATACATTACCCAAGCAGAGGAAAAACTTGGAAGAGAGAGAATGAGTAAATTTATGTTCTTTTTTCATCCTGAAATATCATCGGGCATTCATAATCCAAAGGAAATCTATGGTGTATTTCAGAGCGAAAAGATCAGCTTGGCGGAGATTTTTCAAAAATAGATTGAGTATGGAAAGAGCATTGAACAATGAGGATAACAATTTTTTACTGCCTGCTAATTCGTTGAAACTATGAAGGTTTCGCGCGTGACGAATGTGACTCCCTCTCTCTCACGAAATTCGATAGATGGAGTCACATTCTACGCGCGAGGAAGAATTAGATCGTATGGCAGGCAGTAATTAGGAGGAAGAACAACATGCAAGAGGAATTAGTAAAAAGAAGAGGAAGGAAGCCCAAAAATCAAACAAAGGAAGTCAATCTTAATCAAGATCAGACTAAATTTTTTGTCGATCTGAGCCATGAAAAAGAGAGTCTTAGTTTGATTTTTGAGCTTCTAAGAAAATGCAATGAAAAGGATTACGGCAGGCCAATCCTTTTTAAAGACCTCTGTCTTTTTGCCGTTAGCAAGCTTACGGAAAAAGACATCGACAAAATCCAAGAGCGTAGCTTGAGCGAAATGGAAAAGGTGCAAAGGGCCTTTGACGAACACAAAAAGAAAACAGGTCAAGACTTGTCCTTTGGGGAATTTTTAACGAAGAAGCTTGGAATTAACTAACAGGAAGGAGTCTCATTATGAACCACCAAGAGAGAACAATTTATGGTCGCTTAGGGAAAAATCCCGTTTTACGTCAGACTAAAAAGAATAAGCCCTTTTGCACTTTCACACTCGCAGAGGAAATACATGGAGAAGATAGCCCTCGCTGGCACAATATCGTCATGTGGGAAAAGGAAGCTGAGCACTGGGCCAATGTTCTTAAAAAAGGCACGGCTGTTTTTGTGCGAGGCCGTATTGTGGAAAAGCACTTTAAAACCGATTCTGGGAAGCTTAGAAGCTATAAAGAAGTAAACGCAGATGCACTTGGAATTGTCACAGATTTATAAGGAGAAAATGATTAAGAAAATAGATTTCAATCCGACATTACTAAAGTATAATCAAGGAGGCGTGAAAAGTACCACGCCAATGCTCTTTGACAATTTAAACTGGTTAACGACTAAAGAAACTGCGGTCTATCTTCGCAAGTCGGTGAACGCAATTCACACTCTTGTTTCGAGAAAATATTTAAGGCCTAGAAAATTTGCTAATAGGCTTTATTTCAAGAAAGAAGAGCTAGATGAAATGTTGGATTCCTCTCTTAAAGGAGGATTCTAATGGCAATCACCAAATACGAAGAAAATGGTAATGAGTATTATAAAGTTTACGTTCATGTGCGAAGTCCACTCGACCGTACAAAACGCTCTCAAAAATATGCTTATCGTTTAAAGACCGTCACTGAAGCAAGACGAGAAGAAAGAAAGCTTTTGCAAGAAGCTACGAGAGAAGTTCAGAAATTAGAGGGTCAAGGCCTTCTTTGGGCCGAAGTCGTTGAGTTGTGGTCACAAGAATATCTAAGCGGCAAGTTAATGAAGCGTGTCGCGAAGAGAACTTCTACTGAATATGTGGGTGTTATTGAAAAGTGGACTGCACCTTGGATGAAAAGACCTATTGCTGACATATCTCGTGCTGATGGTAGAAACTTAATTTTGAAAATGGAGAAAGCAGGACTTTCTCGCAACTATCAAAAGAAGATAAAAAACATTATCAATTCTGTATTTACATGGGGAATTGAATTTGGATTTTGTCAGTTGCAAGTCTCTCCTATGAAGGGACTTCTTATTGAGTGTGGCGAAGAAAAAGTTCCTGATATTTTAACATTAGAAGAGATTAAGAAATTTCTTACTGCTGCAAAGCTTTTAAATCACCAATGGTATCCAATTTGGAGTTTCGCTATCCTTACAGGAATGAGAAGCGGTGAACTTTATGCTCTAACATGGGATCAAATTGATTTAGAAAAGAATCTTATCCTTGTTGATCGCTCTTATGATTCAAATATGAAAAAAACAGGGCCGACAAAAGGAAGATACTGGCGAACAGTGCCAATCAATAGTAGTCTGCGAAATCTGATTTTAGAAATCAAGCAAGATCGAGATATTCCAAAATCAGAGTGCGTACTTCCTAGAATCAAGGAGTGGACTAATGGAGATCAAGCTGTGTCGCTTAAATCATTTTTGAAGTCAATAAATATAAGACCCATAAAGTTTCATGCTCTTAGGGCCTGCTTTGCAACTCAAATGCTCGCTAATGGTGTCACGGCTCCTGTCGTAATGAAGATAGGAGGATGGAAAAATACTTCCACAATGGACATCTATCTTCGCCTTGCAGGCGTTGATACTAAAGGAGCAACCGAGTGTTTAGGCTTTGTTCCTGACGATATAAACTTTGGCGATAACGTGGTCAGTATTTTTGATAAAGGGGCAAAATGATGAATCAAGAAGTTATTCTCTCTAAAATTGAAAAGATGATTTTCGTTATTCGAGGCCAAAAGGTTATGCTTGATAAGGATTTAGCGGAGCTATATGGAGTTGAAACAAAAAGATTAAACGAACAAGTTAAAAGAAATCTGGATCGTTTTCCAGATGACTTTATGTTTCAATTAACGCATCAAGAATTTGATGCTCTTCAAGCATCTCATCCAACATATGGTAACCAAAAGTATCGCCCTTATGTTTTTACTGAAAACGGTGTCGCAATGCTTTCTAGTGTTTTAAATAGTAAGCAAGCTATTCAGGTGAATATTTCGATTATGAGGATTTTTACAAAGCTTAGAAGCTTTCTGCTTTTTGAGCAGAGCCTTAATGATCGAATAGATAAATTGGAAAGAACAACAACTGAGATTTTTCAGGTTGTTTTTCAGAGACTGGATAATATTGATGAAAAGATCACTCCTAAGCTAGCTCCAAATCGTAGGAAAATTGGCTTAAATAATGATGACTAAGCAATAAATCAAAGGTCGCAATTTGCGACCTTTGATTATAACTTACCGTTATTATTATGGTTTTGATATCGCAATTTGCGATCTCAAGTTACAATGCTTCAGGCCCCGCATCGTTCGGGGCATTTTTATGGGAATAATCAACCCTGTCGCTAACTTTCAGAGGCCAGCACCTGTTGTGCTTGCTTGTGCTTAAAAAGCACCTATGTTATTATAATTAGGGGATTTATAACGAATCCTCCATTTATAAAAGCCTCTGAAAGCGCAAGTGATCAGAGGTTTTTTATTTTCTGCCTTTAATGCTTCCATCAAGTCTTTGTGTTTTGCATTTAAAACGTGAGATGCCTTCAGGTCGTTTTTTTGCGTGCTTTAAATGTCCTTGCTCGCTCGCTCTTCTTCGCCACCTTGTGTAGCTTTTTTCATCAAGTTGGGTGCGCATGAATTTAACGACTTCATTTGGAGTAAGGCCAAATTGGATTTGAATAGAGTCAAAACAAGTGCGATCTTCCCAGGCCATACGGACAATGCGGCCTTTGTCTTCGTCACTTAGCTGTGACCATCCATCTTTTAGTTCTCTTGAAATTCCCATTCCTCAATATCGCATAAGTTTATATTTATGCATTGGAAAGTCTAACAAATGGCTAGGCTATTACTCCAATAAAGAGTCAACTTCTTTTGATAGAGCCTAGTTCTGAAGTCAGGTAAATGAGACATCAATGTTGAATGCTTGGACAGAGCAGTATAGATTAGGCAAATGCAAACACTTATCGAATTACTACATAATAAATATCAGTCTTTAGATGCCGGTAAACCTGCAAGTTATATACCTGAGCTGGCCAAAGCTGATCCAAATGACTTTGCTATTGTTATCACAACCGTCAAAGGTGAGCAGTATAAGGTTGGCTGCTATGATAAGAGCTTTACTCTTCAATCTACATCAAAGCCATTTATTTATGGAATGGCCCTAGCAGAACATGGTCGAGAAGAAGTTCTTTCGAAAGTAGGTGTTGAGCCGACTGGTGAAGCCTTTAACTCAATTGTAGAGCTAGAAA
>CAXBMT010000109.1:0-8820 GCA_963976925.1 uncultured Bdellovibrionales bacterium | reverse complement strand
CGTTTAACCTTACAAGTTGTTAATAAAACTAGTTATTTCTTAGACAAAGGAACAATTCTGTCACCTGTCGTTATGCTCTATAAAGCCTTTTTGAGTAACTTTCTGTCAATTTTGTGTCAAGAAATTACAGAACCTTTTCAAAGTGGGGCCATTTTGACTCTAAATGACCTATTTATTAGCTTTTACGGGTTTACTTTCAGTTGATAAATCTGATTTTAGGCATTGAATTTTTTTCAATATTTCTGAATGAATCTGTAAAAAGACAATAATAATATTTAGGATACACACATGAAAAAATTCTCACCAATCTATCTCATTATGCTTTGGTTTATCTCCACATCGTCTGCCCTGGCTTATGTGCAAGACAATGATTTATCTAAAATCGTTTCAGCTTCTCATTATAATGCGCTCAAAGACCTTGAAAACTCTAATAATTCCATTGATCTGATTGGAGAACTTAAGCCACTTTATAAAGTCTTTAGTATGGAAGTTTCCAACTCCGTAGGAGCTGGAGATATATTTGAAGTCGGAGCAAGTCTAAACCTTGAGCTTCATTATAGAAGGAGAGATTTGTGAAAGGGTTATTAATCCTATTCGCTTTACTTGCTTTTGATCTTCGAGCTGAAAAGTTAAGCTTTGAGAAACTTTCTTTTTTTGAAGATAAGATTGCTTCTCAACTTAGCCAAAAGCTAATGGGGTTCCCATCAAAACTTGATAATTTAGCCTTGGAAGAAAAAAGTGCTTCCTCTTATTACTTAGATCAAGTTGACCTGAGTTTTGATGTAAGTCTTGAGGCTGGAGTAAAGTTCTTCTCTGCTGAGATAGAAAAAGGCGTTGAACTTATATGGAATAGGGCAAAAGATTTAGAAGCAGAAGACAAAATTCTTGATATCAATTTAGAAATATCTGAACCTGAAAAAATGTCAAAGTCGATGTTTTCTATGGTGATGAGAGTTTTTAAAGATAAAAAAGATGATAACAAATTTAAACGTAGAATGATGAAGCTATTATATAGAGATGCAAAAAAAATAAATCGCTATGTAAAAGCTGTTTCACAATTTAACCGAAATCAACCTGATTGGTACGTTGATAACTACTTTAAAAATTATAACTTCTCTCTAAGAGGAGAGGTTCTTGGAAGCGGACTGCGTTATGATAAGCGAGTTAGGTTTCGTCTTAGAATGCCTTCGCCTATAATATTTGAAGATGATTTAAGTAAATATGAAGAACGAGTGATCAAACGCCTAGAAAAATTATCGAATCATTTCAAGACAGTTGCCGACAACGATGAAATATATAATCTCTTTCATATGAATAGAGTTCGCTATACTGACAGTTATGCTTTTGGTTTTAGTATTGGTGCCATTTCAGCGGCAAAAGGCACGGGGATTACATTAGAGTTTAAGCCAAAGCCTTTTAGTAGAAATATTCAAAACAAATTCATCCTACATGACAAAGTATATTCTCCCAAGTTTTTAAGAGCTTTTGCAACAACTCTAGAAAAAGTTGTTCCTGAAGGAGATCAGTTTAAGCTGGCGCAAATAAGAATTAAGGGCAGTCTTACTAGTGAGCTTGATTTAATATTATTTAATATCAGTAAGTCGCGCGATATCGAATATCACTATCGGAGGCTTTGAGCATGAGGAAGCTTATTTTGTTTACAGTTCATATGTTTATTCTCCAAGCTTCTTTGGCCAGCGAACAAGTCCCTAGTAATGAGTACGTCTATCAAGTTGATTATCGAAACAGACTTGGTACTAGCGTTGATATTGCAGGGCTTGCTGGTATGAGCATACGGGTCGCTAAAGAAACTCGATTTAGAAGGGAAGTTGAGCACTCTGCACAAAAGGAAGTTTCAAGTCGATCTGTTACAGAAATAGAAGAACTTGCTGCACAAGTTCCCTAGATAATTACATGAAAATATTTTCCTAACATAATCTTAATCTTTCAAGCTTGCTCCATTTGATTTTCCTTCCTATAAGAATTGCATTTAGTTTTCTATTAAATGAGGATAAATCATGCTTAAACTTTCTCTGCTTATTCTTCTTTGCCCATTTTTAAGTTATTCCAATGACGCCGAGCCAAAGTTTTATTATGCAGATGGATTAAAGCCATGGGGAGTCACGGTCATAGGACCTGAGAAATCAGACCTAACCCTTAGATTGGGAACTAGACTTCAGACGGTAACTTCTTTTCGTCAAAGTAAGAATTCAGTCACAAATGATGATGAGTCTTTTAGTGATTCTTACATTCGACGTGCTCGCTTGCAAGTTGAAGCTAAGTACAAAGAAGGGATTAAATTCTATATGGATATTCGCAATGATAATGCGAATCTACAAGACAGTGGAGAAAGCGACTTTAATATCGGCGATGCTTATATTGAGAAAAAAGATATTTTTGATATAAAAAATCTTAGGCTTAGGGCTTTTAGAGCTAAGGTAAACGTTTCAAGAACTCAAACCGTTAGTTCTTCAAATCTCATCTTCTTAGATCGTGCAAGTATCGCTGATCAAGCTGCACAGTTTGTCAGTCATAATCGCCGTGCTAGTAATATCCAACTTCTAGGCGCTTGGGATCATATTTATTTTCAGGCCGTTGTAGGAGATGGAGTTCAAAAGGCATCTTTTAATGATGCAAAAGGAAATAGTCTCTCATCAGGTGCCATAGACGCACAAAACTTTATGATTGGTGGAAAAGTAAGAGTTTACCCTTTTAAGGGCTGGGAAGATAAAGATTTAGTTGAGACCTATTTTGGACACGGACAGCACTTCTCCTTTGCCGCAGGTTTATTTAATACAAGTTCAATTGAGTATAGAAACTCATCTAAGACACAAGTTGATGAAGTTTCACGCGAGCTTATTAATCTTGAGCTTTCCTTTCATTATGAAAATTTCTCAATAGTTTCAGAGTTTTTTCGCTTTAACGGTGTCATAGAAGATTTTAGTGCAAACGCAAAAAATGTAGGCTCGAGTGACGGGTATTATATTCAAAGTGAGTATGTTTTTAAAAACTTAAGCTACCTAGCTCCATTTGTAAGGTACGAGAAATGGGACCGCTTTAAACAATTATCAGACTATGACTTTGAATCTTATGTTGCTGGTTTAAATTGGTACACTAAGGGCAATAAAATTAGATTTGGCCTCGTCTATCAATATGATAAGTCGGACTCCAACCTCGTTAGCGTAGACTCAAGAGGTAGGAGACTTATAGATGATCAGCAGTTTAAGCTAACTTCAATGTGGCATTATTAAGCTCCTGAAAACAAGAACTTAACATATAGAAACTGTGCAAGATTTTCATACTTACATAGATACCAGCATCATTAAGTGGTATTTGAATACTACGAGGCTTACTAATGAAAAAATACTTGGTGTTACCACTATTGATCCTAGGCAATATTGCCAACGCGCAGATTGTGACACAACAGAATATTCTTCAAGGTGTAAATCTTTTTGATGCAGACTCTATAGAGCTTAATCAGGTAATTCTAGATAGGATTATCTATGATGATAATGTTTATAGTACCTCAAAGAAGACCGAAGTAGGAGATAGTACAGAGCTCTCAATGGCCGTTAGATACCACGTTGCTCCACTGACCTTTACTCGGTTTCGTTTTGTCACAGATCCAATCGAAAACAGATATAATAATAAAACATCTAGATTTGAATTAGTCTTCTCTAAGATGTTCGATAAAATACAACTTCAGTTTGACCTTGATCTGCTTACAAACGACACAGAGGATGAAGTTAATAGTGGTGGTACTTCTATCGGTCCAGACCTTGATAGTGATGACACCTTTATAGCCTATAATCATTCTGATAACTTCAGCCTTATATTCTATCCATTCAATTTTAGAAGTGATGTCGGAGATGAGTTTAACACCATCGATGTCTCAAGAATTATTTCAATCGAGGGTTCACCAAACACAGTCGCTGCAAGTCCTGTGGGAAGTGAGCGAATTGTATCAAAAACTATTCCAGGCCTAGAAGTAAACTTCCATAAAGGCGGGCATACTTTGTACGCTGGATTAGGAATGGGGACTTACTTTTTTCCTAAAAATAGCAATTTTAATATTGAAACAAATCCTTCAGCTAATGGCTGGAACAGAAAAGAAACAACGGCCTATAAACTTGGTTATCTTTACCTCTTTGAGCAAGATTCAAAGGTCAGCTTTCAGTCTTTATTAGTAACAAATACAGAAGAGACTGGATCATTACTTCAATCAGCTGCATCCATTAATATTTTTCAACGCTTTGGAAAGATGATTTTTGAATACGAAACCACTATGACAAAGGCCGGTGAGAGTCCCTATAATGTTGATCTTAGAAGAAGATGGTTTACGAATCAGACGCCATTTTTACCAGTGTTTTCAGATGTTAATGGTAATAGACAAAACTGGATTAATAAACTGGGCTTCGCGCATTCATTAAAACTAGGTCTAAATTTTGATAAGATCACGCCCTTTGTTTCTCTTAAATACCAAGGTGAGCACTTTATCTTTGATGGAGATGAGTCAGCTCATAGGTTAAGAACCAACGATGAGACTAAGTCTCACGGCGGATTGTGGAGGTTCGGTGTTGGAACTTTCTTCTACCATGGCAATATGTTTATTCGTCCTCAAGTTGAATATCAAATGGCGAATAATCCAGTATTCTCAAACTCCACAGATCAAAGAAATGATCGAATCTTATCAAGCTTTAAAGATAGTAACCTAATTCTAAGTCTGAATATGACATACACTTTTGATAACTTCAGTGCGAATCAACTTTGGTGGTTTTAATGAAAATTCTAGCACTGCTATTTATATTCATCCTATCCTCGTGCAAGTCTGAGCAGTCCAATGAAGTTGTTTCCTTGTCAAATTATGACTCTGAATATTCAACTGAGTTGTTTCAACTTGTTAATAAGAATGATCAACTTCAAGATGAGTTCTCTCAGCAAATTATCCTTTTAGGTGCAACAAATCTACAAAGACGCTCTTTTAGCGATTTTCTTGTTAGGTCTCGCAGAGAGTTGATACTTCTGCTACAAAACAGCTATGACCAAAGAGCACTCGATAGCCTTAAAGCGGAACTCGAGAGAGTTAAAGGCGAAGCGTTTCAAGTTCGAGACCTTGTATATATCAATAACTACTTACTAGAGCTAGGTAAGTTAATTGAGTCGTTTTATATTATTCAAGGAAGGAACTCTTTTTATAGTGTCAACTTCACGAAAGCTTCTTTAGATGATCTTTTGTTTATCAAAGGTGAATTTGCATCTGAGTTTTCACCTAGAACAAATGATTTTGGTGAATATCTGAGTGTAGATAGCTTTAGAAACAAAAATGACGGCGTCTCAAAAGTCATTACTCCAATTGTTAAGCTTGATAAAGAAGCACTTAATTTCCAAGTAGAATTCAGACTTCTTACTCGTTTTTATAATGCCGAGGCAAGAGAGAAAGGCCTTATTAAGTTCTTTGTTGGCGCTAATAAAGAATCTGTTGATGACATCGACTGGATTGAACTAGATGTTGTGATTGGGCCAGACGCTGCAAGCTTTAATGAGCCACCAAGTTCGACTCAGTTGACTGATATCAATGTTGATAATGACGAGATTAGGTTCTTAATTAGTTATGAATCAAGAAAAGACGATGGCTTTTTTCCTGCTCTTAATATTTATGGGTTAAAGATTAAGGATAAGGATGATTAATTTATTAATCTTATTTTTCTCCCTTTTTGCTTTATCTTCTTGTTCAGATAAGTCGTATACCTATAACCAAGAAAACTTAATAATCGGATCAGAGGGCTTAGCTAAGCGATCAACCACTGCTGGTAATTTAATTACAACAGCTATTCAGCGTGTTCATAACCTTGATGTTGTTCTTTATCCTTCTGATTTTCTTTCTACTTCCCATGCCAATCTATTTCGTAGCCAAATGAACACGCAGACAATTGATTCATTAAGCCAAATATATGCTTCTGGAGATAAAGACCGCTTTGCTATTGGCAACATGACGGGAAGAGCAATTAAGACTTTAATTCGCCAAAGAACACTTGAGAAATACAGTCTTGACCTTGAGGTTGCAGGCGCTAGTTATGACATCATGATTAGTGGTGGAACGATTATTTCAGAACAGTATAACCTTGATGGCAATCGTCCCTTAATTGATGAGCAAAATTACTTAGTCGCAATCAGTCAGTACTTTTTGCGTCCTGGCGGAGTGTTTCCTCCCTATCAGTATAGAAATAATATCGATGGACTTTTTAGGGAAACAAATAAGAAAATTTCAGCTAGTGAAAGTCTGACAGCATATCTAAAGTCCAACGAAGAGGCGCCATTTTTGGCCAAAATTCGAGCTAGAGTTCAAAAAACTAAAGGCGCTAATCTTGGGTTTAAAAATATTCATACAATTCAAGGAATTTCATTTCTCTCTCCTTTTCGTGGCGATCAGGTTCAAACTCAAGGCATAGTTACTGCAATTGCAAGAATTGAAAATTATCCAGGTGGTTATGAAGCCTATATACAATCTCAATATCCTGATTCTGATGATCGCACTAGTGAAGGGCTAAAACTCTATTTTGATGAGAATCCAAGCCTTAGTATTGGTCAATTAGTAAGTGTTGCTGGAACAGTCTATGAAGAGCAAGATAATGGAACCAATACACTTACTGCTACTTCATTAAGAGATATTACGTTTTTAAAAGTTCTTGCCAGCGACCTTAGTTTGCCTGATCCAATTGTTTTAGGGGTTGACGGTAAGATCATTCCAAGTAAACAGCACTCATCTTATCGCGGAGACCTTAACTTTAAGCCAAGCTTAAATCTCAAGGATGGTTTGGACTTTTGGGAAAGTCTTGAAGGAATGCGTGTTCAAATCTCTAATCCAAGAGTTGTGGGCTTTCGAGGTGGCAAAGAAGGATTTGATGATGACAAAAGACATATTACTCTTTTTCTAAGTCCTGAGAATGGAAGAAAAAACTTTACTAGCGCAGGTGGAGTCATGGCAACTCCAGATCTTGAGCTTTTTAATCCTGACATTATGACTTTATCCTCTGGAGATCTGACTGTCGGTGTTAGTGAAAAGACTGTTTATAATATTGGTGATATTATTGAAGGATCAATTGAAGGAATTATGACTTTTACTAAAAACCTTTTTGGTGAAAGTGAGTTCTTGTTTCAACTTCCTCAAGCCTCTAGTGCGATAGCTTCTTTTGAGTCATCTCGATCTGCAAGAACCATTAAGCCTCTTGAGGAACGTCCAATTTTTTTAGCCGAAAAAAGCGAAAGAAAGCTATCTATTGCTGCATACAATATTAAAAATCTATCTGCTATTAATGGTGATGAAAAGCGATTGGAAGAAACAGCTAGAATGATCAATGTTAATTTAAAATGCCCTGATATTTTAGGTCTTGTTGAAATTCAAGATTTTAATGGTGAAGACTTCTCTGGCAACTCACAAGCAAAACAAACAATTGATAAGCTTATTGAATTTATTCCTAAAGAAGGCTCTTGTAGCGATGTTGATTATCGTGCCGTAAATATAGACCCTCTTAGCCACAGAGAGGGTGGAGTTCCCGGTGCTAACATTAGAGTTGCATTAATCTATAACCAAAATAGACTTGATTTTACTCAAAACAGAGCTCCAACCCCTTTAACCGAAACTCTTCTTGAGGCGAACGGTGATTTGAATTTTAATCCAGGCCGTGTATTTCCCAATGATGAAGCATTTGCCAATAGTCGAAAGAGTATCGTGGCGCAGTTTAAGTTCAAGGGTGAAGACGTTTTTGTTATCGTTAATCACTTTAACTCTAAACTTGGTGACACCAGTCACTTTAGTGCCGTCCAGCCGATTCATAGAGATAGCGAGATTAGACGCGCAAAAATGGCTCAAGCTGTAAACAGGTTCACTTCATTGATTGAAAGACGTAATCCGAAATCTCATATTGCTGTGATTGGTGATTTCAACGCTTATCTCAATGAAGTTCCTATGAGCTTTTTAGAAAACGATGTGCTTTATAACCTTATGCGAACAATCCCTGAAAATCGTCGTTATACGACAAATCACAATGGTAACTCACAGTCTCTTGATTACATTTTTGTGAATAAGAACTTTAAAAATAGATTGGATCAATTTGATGTTATTCAGGTTAACTCAGATTTTATGGGACGACTATCTGATCACGATCCGATAATTTCTACATTTAACTTCTAGTAAAAAAACAGCCTAAATGCAAAAGGGCTCCCATGGAGCCCTTTAAAATTAAATAATAAAATATTTATTAAAAACGATCTACTCTTTGAACTAGTGGAGTGTCATTTTCATGAACACGATTGTAGTTTTCGTTTTTACTTTGAACTTCGCTAGATTTTTCACTAGAACTGTAGTTTTTGACCTGTGGGCCTGAGGCACACGCGCCTAGAATAAACGTTAGACCTAAAACAACAATGCCAGTCATATTCTTCACAAACATACACAACCTCATAGAGTAGATAGAGTTACTTAGCTACAAAATGTAATTTAGCCTCTTGAACAATTACAATATTAATTCTTTTTCACATTCAATTGTCAGGAAAAAGACAAACCGGCGGAAGCTGGTTGAAAAATCGGATATCTAAAAACAGCCTCGTTAGACATGTATTATACAAAAAGGGCTCCTATTTAAGGAGCCCTTGGTTAAGTTAGTATCTATCAACTTGTGAAACTAAGGGCGTTTTTCGTTCATGAGTACGCTCATACATTCTGTTGTAGTTTCTTTCATCAACTTTGTTTCCCTGAGTGAACTCAGAGCTTGTAGAGCATGCTCCTAACATGAACGAGAAAGCGACCATTAATAGTCCAGC
>CAXBMT010000108.1:0-8872 GCA_963976925.1 uncultured Bdellovibrionales bacterium | reverse complement strand
ATAGTGACTCCACAAGCTCTTTACAACTGGAGCTTGCAAAGTTAGCCGGAGTTCTATTTAAATGAATTTGACTATCGTTCCAAAAAACTAAGCTTGGAAAAATAATTAATAACGAAAATAGAGATATTTCTATGAGCCTCACGGGCGTCTCCCTAAAAATTAGTGGGTACTAAAATCCCATTCCAGTTTTCCACTTTGACCAATCTTTTGAGTTGCCTCTTCAAGACTGTCATTCGTAAAGTAAAAAGCAAATGGCATACGATCTCGTTTACCGTAGTTAACAAGCCAGCTCGACCACCAACCCGGATTGGTATGAATATTAAATGATCTTGGCGCTCCAGCGATATCATGAATAGCCTCACCACTATCTCCGATCGGAGCTGTACATAACCAGCTAGTACAATTATGTTTTTGTCCTGAAGCGGTATAGGTTCCATCTTCTCTATTTAAAACGCGATTAATAATACGTTGAAACCTATTTGGAGCTTCAGGATTAACAGCTCCAGGGCGATTATCGTTAAGCATTCCAACTGTATTGTCAGTAACACCGTCGTAACCTGATGGTCCTAGAGTTGCTTTACCGTCTTGAACACCGTTTTCGATATAGAGTCTTAAACGCATAAATTCGTCAGATTCAAGTTCCATAAATGTTTCAAGTCTATTTGAGTTCGGAATTGGATATTCTTTAACAGAAACATTCGTTCCAAAGTAAAAGTCATAGGACTTATTCCCAACACGAGTGTAAAGGTGTCCAGCTCTTTCAGATAATGGAAATGAAACAGTATTTTCCGATACAGCGGCATGATACTCTTTTAAGAAAGCAGACTTTTCAGCATCAGACATGTCTTTAAAACTAACGACGAAAATATCTCGACTTCCTCCGTCACTACCTCGCCAAGGAAACTTTACATTGTCCATTTTCTTCATAATCTGTGGATACTTCTCTTGAAGTAGTTTTACTCGTTCCTTAAGAGGTCCACTCCAAATCGTTTCAGGAAATGATGAAGCTAATGCACCTGACTCAATTGTTGCTTCACGGACAAATTGATTAAATGTTGCGCCTCTATTCCCGCCAAAGACAACTTCGTCTTCATAGTCGGCAAATGCTTTGGCTACTCCTGATGAGTTTGAAAACTCAGCTAGGGCTCCTTGAATTTCATTGGCCGCAACGGAGTCATCAATCTCTTGAGCTCTAAGGCGACCAACGATTGCGCGTAGTTTTTCTTTGTAGGCATCTTGAGCTTGTCTGACTTGATCTGAAAGTTCAGGCTTACCAAAAGCTTGCAAATGCTCCGTCCAGTCACGCATTGGGTAAGCAAAGTTTCTAAAGACATCAAGAGCCTTTTTTAACTCAGGGTCATACTCATAGTTAGGGTTAGCTTTATTTGGAAAGAGGCGTGTTAACTCTTCTTGAACCTCAACTGGAAACTTTTCAAAATCAGCAAATGGATCAAAGTTTTTTAATCCTTTAAGTTTATCCATGCCACCAGTACCGTGCTGCATGAAGTAGAGAGATCTAAGCAGTCTATCAGCTAAAAGTGGAAAGTTTTTATGAGCATCACGAACTTCCATGATGACTCGTTTTTCTCCAAGAATGTCAGGTCTATAAACTGTACCACCTGTGTATTTAAATGAGTTTTCCCAGCCAGCTATGCGTTGAAGTCTGTCAGCTTCATACTTTTCGCCAACAGCATTTCCTCTAAGCATTGAATGAAGGATTTCTTGTTTCTTTGCAGTCATCGGTCCTAGGAAAGGGTGCTCAAAGTTTCGTGTGACTCTTTTAGTAGGATCATCTTCGTAACGTCTTGCAGCTGCACTTAGTTTTTGTAGAATATCGTAGTCAGAGTAATAGTTGAAAAAACCAATTTTTTCATCGAGAACCTTTGATGGATCAACTCCTTCAATGTTTCTGCCAAAGAAACTATCTGGTGGTGTCGATATCGTTGCTTGTTGAGAACCTTCACCAAACGTTTGATTAAGTTTTTGAATTGAGTGATACCATTCTTCAAATGTATCGAATGGATCTAAAACAAACTCTACGTTACCAGTATCATCAAAGATTAATGAATCTGGTAAGAAATCCATATCGCTATCGCGTTTAAGGCGTACAAGTCCACCTTCTGTTCTACTTTCAGGAAATAGTTCTTGAATATGATCTCGAACCCACTGCGACCTTTGCTCGACTGGCATATTAAACCAAGCATCTTCAGTAATTCCAAACTCAGCTTTTGGGCCATAGACTGTTACGATGCCATCAAGTTCGCTGAGCATATATTCGGATTCAAATCCAAATTGGAGATGCTTGCCTTGGGCCGCAGCTTCATCACTAAAACCGTAAGCAGCTCTTACGATTCTAGCTGGAGAGTTAACATTTACGTTTGATAATCTTTGTATTAATTCACGACAATTATCACTACCAAAGTTAGCCGGTGATCGCTGTTGAGAGCCATCCTCGTGCCAGTAAACCCATGTCGGAAATGCAAATAAAAACGCTACAAAGAATAGATTTAAATACTTCAAGCGAGCCTCCATTATCTTGCACTTATCGGTAGCACTTAAATTTTACTTGAGTAAAAAGCTTGATTGGCTAAGGCGCTGTATTTAAAGGAAATAGGTAATAAGGGGTTAAATTTTATAGCTTTCATCCGATACATTTAGGCGGTTAATAATATGGAGAAGAGTTATGCATAAGTTCGCACACTTACTACTAGGACCTATTCTTATTTTTGGTTTAGGAAAAGCTATTCAAAATGATAGTCCTAACTATCACCGTACACCCGCTAATGGCGACGATGCTTACAGTCTTTATCAAAAACTTCGCTATGATGCATTTGATGATGATGGCCCTACTCAACTTCGAGTGCTGGGAACTGAAACAACAACGAATCAAGGTCTGATAACATTCGGTGCAGAAAAAGAGGGTTCTACTTCAAGACTTACTCGAGTTGCCGGACCAAATGGAAAGCACTTTGCTGAAACTGTTGAGTCGATGTCAGAGGGCTCTCAAGAAACATTTTTAAAGAACTTTTTAAGTGAAGTGGCCGAAGCTGGACCTAAAACGGTTGAAGCTTTAGACGGCACTACTATTACCTCGGCCGTTCCAAGTTCTAGTCAGGTTGCAAGTGCGGATAGTGCTCAACTTAAGGCATACTTCCAAGCTTGGATTGATTCAACAAAAGAGAGACCATTTTCGTTTATTTCACTAAATTTTAGAAAGCGTCTTTATGATGGAAATTTTGCAGGCATAGATGAAAGTGCAAAAAAACTTTTAAGAAGCTATCCTGGAAATTGGACCGGTCACTTTGGTGAAGCAGAAAAGTATATGGGCGGATTCTCTAAGCAAATGACAATCGATTTAGGTTGGGAAATTAACTTTTCACCAATGAATACTTATGCTGAATTTGAAGAGATGATTCGTTGGTTTAAAGATGTTATGGCTCCTGGAGCTCAGCAGTTTGAATCACCTGGTCACCATAGACTAGTTTTTCCTAAGCCCAGTTTTGCTGATAATGTTGCCAAGAAAGCTTTTAGAGAAGGCTTGGCAGAGACATATAAATTGTCTCAAGCCTATGTCATTATGAGAGGAATCAAAGGTAAAACAGGGATCAATGTCGGGCAGTGGAAATTCGTTATGCCTGATACAATGATCAACTCACTTAATCAAAGAGCGAACCATATCTTCAGACTAGAGGTCGATCACATTGCTTCTGATACAATGTCTTTAGAAATGCGTGCCGGAACAAAAGATGCACCTGTGCAAAGATTTGTTCAACAAGTTGTAGGCGCACGTGTGGCAACCCATGACTTTTCTGACCTAAAAGAAGGCTCGAGTTGGACACTACTAAAAGCCAATAATGCCGGGTCCGGTTTCCCAAATACAAATAATCCGTCTTTTAACTCATCAACTCTTTATAATGTAGACGAGACGGCACAGCGTTTTGGAGTTGATGCCGAAACCATTACTAAGGCTTTTGATAATATTAAATCAGTTGAAAACCAAAATGCAGCTGGCTGGGTTAAGAAAACTTATGTTCAACCAGAGTTTTGGGTTCCTCTTTGGCAGTGGGAAGATGCACCTTTTGTTTCTGACTTGAAGAAAGGACAGCTCAAAGATGTTACTAAGTCATTTATTCAAAGTATGGCAGCCCTAGATAATCCTTCACTTCGAGATGTTCAAGAACTTTTCAGTGACTGGGTAAAAGTCTCAAAACTAACAGATGATATTGAAGATTACTTAAGACCTAAAATTAAAGGCTCAGTTCTTGCTGATGCTGATAAGTTCAAGGTACCACCTGGTGCATTTGATGTTAACAAAGTTGATCTTGGTATTGAGTTTACAGGTCGATTCCCTATTCAAAACGAACTTCACTTTACTGAAGACCGTCTTGAAGATGGAAAATATCATTGGCTAGCTACGGCTTATGATCTAACTCCTGAAGAAAGAGAAGAAAGTATTGAAAAGCTTGCTAAGAATATCTCAAAAGAGTTAGGTGGCGATGACAGCAATGTTACAAAACTTGTTAATGAAGGATCTCATGGTCACGCGCTAGGTATCGCTTTTGAAATTCGTGATCCACAAAATAAAAAATGGAGAATCGAGTGGGACGGTATTGGTAGAAGTTATGATGCTTCTGGAAATGTTATTGAGAACTCAGGTCGTGGCGGACATATTGAAATCGTCTCACCAAAAGATAATATTGATTACAAGGCCATCGATAAGGTTTATACAGCTCTAAGAGAAACTGGAACGCTCCCACGTTACTCAATGGGTGGATCTCATATTAATATCGATCTGGCAGCGTTTGAAAATAACCCGAAAGCACTAGCTCGCTTTATGTCTATTTTTCACGAACATAGAGGAATTATGGCCTTGATGTATCAACACCCAGGTCGTATTCCAGGTTCTGAGCCAGCTGCAGTTTCTTCATCTCTTGCTCAAGCGCTTAGTAATTTTGAGGGTTCTGAGGAAGACTTAAAGAAACTTCTATATAATGAGCAATATTTTAATACAAGAGTAGGAAGAAAGACTCGTTATTTACAACTCGATGTAGGTTCTTTCTTTCAAGATGTCATTCCTGAAAAGTATATTACCGACGACTTTGATATTAATAACCCACAAGTTCCATGGCGTCGCCAGTTTAGAGTCGAGCCTAATATTAGAAAAATGGAATTTAGAATGTTTGGTGCACCTGAATCGGCATTAGATGGAGCACTACAAGTTAAACTTGTTAGAGCTATGATGAACAAAGCGCTCAATAGCGATAAGCCATTAAGTGCAACTGTTCAAAAAGTTGATTATCGTAAGTACTTAGAAAATCCAGCTGCTGCTTGGCAGGATGTAAGAAAAATGGCGCAAGATCTAGGTTTAGACCCAGAAGATTATAAGCAAGCACTTGGTCGCGGTTTACAAGAAAGTGAACAGTACTTCTCGACTTCATTTCCTAAGTACGACGAAAAGCTTCTGGCTTATCCAAAGTTTAGCCAATGGGATGGAGCAATTGCGAATCAAAGAAC
The DNA here is from genome assembly GCA_963976925.1 of uncultured Bdellovibrionales bacterium. Lineage (GTDB taxonomy): Bacteria > Bdellovibrionota > Bacteriovoracia > Bacteriovoracales > Bacteriovoracaceae > UBA4207. The sequence goes on along the minus strand of CAXBMT010000108.1, from coordinate 3,358 downwards.
AGGTGCAAACGTCATCGGTTCAAGCGGAAGAGAGTGGTCAGGTTCACCTGTTCCACAAGCAGTAGAACTTCAAGAAAAGAAGATGAGAATTGTCGATGAGTTAGCGAACATTAGAAGTGCACCAGTATTAAATCGTAGAGTGCGTATTGCTCGAAGCGATATGTCTTGTACTGATATCTTCAGGTATTTAGCTAACTCTTTTTAAAGACTAAAAATCTTTTATTTAAACACATGTTGCTGTCACTTCTGGATATAAGTTAGGTTTTTCGGAACTTAACTTATATCTTTCATAAATTTTTCCATTCTATGTTTTAATGCTTTCAAATAAATCCAAGTATTTAAGATCCAAGGGCAAAATGAAACTAAGAGAAGAGCTCGAAGGCTGTAAACGTATTGTCGTTAAAGTCGGAAGTAACGTTGTTACAAAGAAGAACGGACGTTGTGACATTCGGAAAATGCGAATCATTGTAGAGGATATTTGTGAGCTCATAGACAGCGGTTTTGAAGTGGTTTTAGTTAGCTCCGGAGCAGTGAGTGTCGGAAAAGCCTTTTTAAAGAAGATGATGCCTAAAAAAGGCAAGAAGGTCGATCTTCAGCAATCAGCTAGCTCCATTGGTCAACCAAAACTGATTAATCGCTATTCCCAGTTATTTGAAGATCATCAATCAATATGCTCCCAGATACTTCTAACTCATGATGATTTTAGAAATAGAAAAAGGTTTCTTCTGGCTAAACAAACCATTGAAGTTCTCTTAGAGAATAAAGTTACACCTATATTAAATGAAAATGATTCTATTTCTTTTAGCGAAATCACTGTTGGTGATAATGACCACTTAGCTGCTTCTGCTGCGCAAATGGTAGATGCTGATGTTCTATTAATCGTTACAAGTGCTGAAGGGTTGTTTGATAAAGACCCTCTTGAAAAAGGCGCTAAACTTATTAAGGCCGTAAGCTTTGGTGATGAATTAACCAATATTGATATGACTTCTAAGACCGATGTTGGCCGTGGTGGAATGGAATCTAAAATTCAAGCAGTTAATAAAGTCACACCTCTGGGAATTAAAGCGATCATCAGTTCTAAAGATAATGATCGTATTGTGATTGACCCTCTTACAAAAGGTATGGGAACAATTTTTGATCCAGAGGAAAATTTTAAGCCGGAGCAAAAGAAAGCCTGGATTATTTCAACAAAAAAATTCAATTGTGGAGTGGAGGTTGATAAGGGAGCCTATGATGCTCTTATGTCTGGAAACTCCTTATTCCCAAGAGGGATATCTTCTTGCTTTGGAGACTTTTACCAAGGCGACTGTGTTGATATTCTTCATGAAGGAAAGCCCTTTGCCATTGGGATTACAGAATATGATCACTTAGACATAGATAGAATTAAAGATAAACACAGTGATGAAATTGAAGAGGTTCTTGGCTATAAGAACTCAATCGCTGTGATATTAACCGATAACTTAGTATTACTTGAGGATGGACGGAATGAATAACTTTGCAAAAAAATCAAAGCAAGCCTCGAAAGTTTTAAGAGGACTTAAAGACGATAAACGAAAAGAGCTTTTGTTAAAGCTTGCGGATAACTTAGATTCGAGAATGAATGAAGTTCTTGATGCTAATAAGAAAGACCTGGCTTATGCAGAAGAGGTCAATCTCAATCAAGCGCTTAAAGATCGCTTGATGCTAAATAATGATCGCATCAAGGCTATGTCCGATGGTGTGAGATCGATAGCCAACCAAGAGGAAGTCGTAGGCAAGCTCTATCAGGAGTTCACCAATGATGAAGGTTTGAAAATAGCACGCCAAAGAGTTCCACTTGGCGTCATTCTTATGATATTTGAATCTAGACCCAATGTCGTCATTGACTGCGCAGCACTTTCTTTAAAGTCTTCTAACGCCATCATCTTAAAAGGCGGAAAAGAAGCGAAGTTTTCAAATGAGATTCTAGGCACAATTATACAAGATACCTTAAAGGGAGATCTTCCAGTTGAATGTGTCCAAGTGCTTGCATCAGATAGTAGAGAGGAAGTGGACTCACTATTATCTCTTGATGAATATATTGATGTTGTTATTCCACGTGGTGGAGAAAGATTAATTGAACATGTTTATAAAAATGCCAAAATGCCTGTGATCGCTCACTTCAAAGGTCTTTGTCATATGTATATTGATAAAGATGCAGACCTTAAAAAAGCTGTAGATCTTGTTATCAACGCTAAGACACAAAGAACTGGTGTGTGTAATGCGATTGAAACACTTTTAGTTCATAAAGACGTAGTTGCTGAGTTTGCCCCAACTCTTACAAAGAGCTTGAAGGATAGAGACACAGAACTTAGAGCTGACTCTGAATTTATAAAAGCTTCAGGGCAAGAAATGAAGACCGCAACTGAAGAAGATTGGGCAACAGAATATCTTGAAAATATTTTATCAATCAGGACTGTAAACTCTCTTGAAGAAGCTATCTCACATATTGATCAGCACGGTAGTTTCCATACTGAATGTATCGTCACTGAGAATGAAACAGCTAAAACGACCTTTTTAAATCAAGTTGATGCTAGCTGTGTTGCTATTAACGCTTCCACACGTTTCAATGATGGCGGTCAACTTGGGTTAGGTGCAGAGCTTGGTATTTCTACAACGAAATTTCATGCTTACGGTCCGATGGGAGCAGAGCAAATGACGACTTCTCGTTATGTCATTGTTGGAAATGGAAATGTGCGTAGCTAAGGATAAATAATGATTGGTGTTATTGGTTGTGGGAATATGGCCCAAGCAATTGTTAAGGGGTACTACCAAAAAAATAATAGTGTTAAATTTTTAACCTATACACCGAGTTTCACTAGAGCTGACGAGCTTGCTCGTGAAGTGAACGGGGAGTCAGCGAAAGGGCTCAGTGAGCTTAAGCGTGCTGACTCTATTGTTATTGCTTGTAAGCCTCAGCAATTAGATAGTCTCTGTGAATCGATTAAGTCAGCAGGGCTTGATCTTTCTCATAAACATATTATTTCCATATTGGCCGCAACTCCAATCGACTCTCTAAAATTAAAACTTGGAGTTAGCCAGGTCTCGCGAGTCATGCCTAATACTCCATCCTTAGTTGGAAAGGGGATGAGCCTGCTCATTCATTCAAGTGAAGTAACTGACCAGCAAAAGAGCCTAGTGAATGACTTCTTCACATCATGTGGTGAAGTCGCACTGATGCCTAGTGAGTTAACCTTCGATCAGGTGACCACTGTTTCAGGTTCTGGACCTGCTTACGTTTTTCTCTTCGCTCAGACCATGGCAGATAAGCTCGTTTCTTGGGGAGTTGCTGAAGATGAAGCAAAGAAAATTGCGATTCAACTATTTTGTGGTAGCTCAG
>CAXBMT010000107.1:0-8914 GCA_963976925.1 uncultured Bdellovibrionales bacterium | reverse complement strand
AACATTCATCACGTACGGGATATCCAGATAGCATAACCTTAGAAGATTCAAAGAATTGTTTAGATGCTTCAAAGCTGACAAAGACCTTACTCGCAAACTTTCCGGCAATCTTATTGGCGAGTCCAACTCTTGAGGTTTGCTCATGAATAAAGACTTTAAAACCAAGAAGCCGTGCCGCTACGACGACAGGAACGGATACAAATCCTCCGGTAGAAAAAACCAACGTCTGATCTTTTTTTAATGGTAGCAGCATACTAAATGCTTGGATCATGCCAAAAATAATTTTAAAGGGATCTATGAAATTTTGAACCGAGAAATACCTGCGAAGTTTTCCTGTCGCAATGGCATAATAAGGTAAGTGTAGTTCTGAAATAAGTTTTTTCTCAATACCATTTTTTGAACCGATATAAGAAATTGAGAAGCCTTGAGATTGAAGCTTTTTAATGAGAGTGATGGCCGGAATGACGTGACCGCCAGAACCGCCACCACTAAAAATAACATGATTAATCTTCATAAGCTTAATCATAAACATGATTAAGCTTAATTTAAAGATTTTTAAGCGTTAGCGCGATTATCAGCGAACTTTCTTGCACGTGGACGTGAAGATCTTCTTGGAGCTGAAGAAGAAGGAGCTCTTCCACTTTCATTTCCAATTGGAGCCGTCTTATCAAGGCGTAAAGTCTGATCGCCAAACACGATTCCCTTCGTTGCTACTAATCTATCAACAAAGCGATCTGGTACATCAAAGGTTGTTGCCTCTTGGCCCATATCCATATTCTGAATAAAGCGCTCTTGCACATCAAGCTCACGAGCAAAGCCACTTAAAAACTGTCTAAATGGCATTTGGCTTGTATTTCTACCAACATTAACTACTAAGCGACTAAATCCTGGACGAGTATTTCTACCGTCTTGTTGCATATTATCAGCACGGCTTCCACCTCTTTCAGGGCGAGCACCACGAGCTCCTCTACCATTTGGAGAAGTATCAACTCTTGCACCACGTGCACCGCCGCGCTCTGGAGCATCTAGACGTTCACGGCGTTTAAGGTGCTCAAGTTTTTCAGCAGCATTAAGCATATAAAGAGCACGAACTAAATCGTCGCGTTGTAATTCTTCAAGTGACTGAGAAAATGCTCCCAGACCTGGGTCACGAAGATCAGCTTCACGTGCACAATCAACAACTCTTGCACTTAATCTTGAGATAAGAGCATCGCGAGTTTCTTGCGCCGTTGGAAGGTTTTTCTTTTCTACTTTTGCTTTAGTCATGCGCTCGATAAAACGTAACTTTCTTTCGTCTTGTGGAGCAACTAAAGAGATTGCGATTCCTTTATGACCAGCACGACCTGTACGACCAATTCTATGGACATAAGACTCGTTATCTAGTGGTAGACCAAAGTTAATCACGTGAGTTAAGTCATCAACGTCAATCCCTCTTGCTGCAACATCTGTACAAACTAGAAGATCAACATCTTTTCTTTTAAAGCGTGCCATCGTGCTATCACGTTGGTCTTGAGACATATCGCCATTTAAGCAGTCAGCAGTGAAGCCTCTTGCATTAAGGGCATCTGAAAGATTTTTAGTATCAAGCTTGGTACGACAGAAAATGATCGCATAGTAAGACGACATTGTTTCAAGTAAGCGAGCCACAGCTTCTGGCATATCGCCTGGACGTACAAGAAAGTACTGTTGTTCAATATTTTCATTAGAAAGTGTTTTCTTTTGAATAGCGATTTCTTCTGGGTTAGTTAGATAATCATCAACCAGTCTTCTGATCTCTCTTGGCATTGTGGCTGAGAACATCCACGTCTTATAGTCTGTTTTCATACAGTCTAGAATTGAGCGAACATCATCAAGAAAGCCCATATCAAGCATTTCATCTGCTTCATCAAGAGCTGCAAGCTTACATTCTGAGAAGTTTAAAACTCCACGACGAATAAGATCGAGAACACGACCAGGAGTTCCAATAAGAATTTGTGGTCTTGTTCTTTTAAAGTCACCAATTTGTTTACCAATAGGTGTTCCGCCATAAACGCAAAAAGTATTAACACGTTTATTGACGGCAAATTTAGCAATCTCGCTTTCAATTTGATTAGCAAGCTCTCTTGTTGGAGCTAGAACTAAGGCCTGAATTCCTTTTGATCCTGCTTCAATTTTATGAAGCATCGGCAGTGCAAACGCAGCAGTTTTACCTGTACCTGTTTGTGCCTGACCAACAAAGTCAGTATCTTTACTAATTAATAATGGAATGGCTTTGGCTTGGATGTCAGTAGGCTCTATGTAGCCTCTTTCAGTTAGTGCACTTAATAGATCGGCCTCTAGACCTAAGTCTTGAAATGTCATTGGAACCCTTCAATTTTGTAAACAACGGCATAATACTGTCGTTTGATTTTGGTCGTTATACCTGTCGGGATTTCTAACTTCCACCAAACATGTAAAATATGCTTGCTAACTTGCCGATAAGATTTACATGAGAACAAAATTTATTGTCGTATCTGTAATTGTCTTAGCAATTCAAGGGGCTTGGGCCTACTACTGGCCCTGGGAAGCTTTATCCCTTCTCGTAACGTTGCCACTGTTTATCATGGGCATCTACGAAATGCTGCAAAAAGATCACACTATTATGCGAAACTTCCCTGTTTTAGGACGTTTACGTTACATAATGGAAGTTTTAAGGCCAAAAATTTATCAATATTTCGTTGAGAGTGACACAGACGGAACTCCAATTAATAGAATTACAAGATCAGTTGTTTATCAGCGAGCAAAAAAACAACTCTCTACTGCACCCTTTGGAACTCAGTTTGATGTCTATGCGCCCGGCTATGAATGGGTCAATCATTCTATGCGTCCTTATAATTCTAATGAAATCGAGCCTAAAAATCTAAGAGTGATGGTTGGTGAAGGAAATTGCGATAAGCCTTACTCTCTCTCAATTTTTAATATTTCTGCCATGAGTTTTGGTTCTTTATCTTCTAGAGCAGTTGAGTCTTTAAACTGGGGTGCTAAAGTTGGTGGCTTTGCTCATAATACTGGAGAAGGGTCTATAAGTAGTTATCATACAAAGCATGGTGGAGATCTTATTTGGCAAATAGGAACTGGCTATTTTGGTTGTAGAGCTGCAGGTGGTGGCTTTGACCCTGATCAATTTAAAGAAAGATCAAACCTTGAGTCCGTAAAAATGATTGAGGTTAAACTGTCTCAAGGCGCTAAGCCCGGTCACGGTGGTATCTTACCAGGAAAGAAAAATACCCCGGAGATTGCTCATGCCAGAGGTGTTGAGCCTTGGACAGAAGTTGATTCTCCTCCAAGACACTCTGCTTTTGATACTAATGCCGAGTTATTGCAGTTTCTCGTTAAACTAAAGAAACTTTCAGGCGGTAAACCTGTTGGCATTAAGCTTTGCTTTGGTATTCCAGAAGAGTTTGAAGCTTTATGCAAAGAAATAGCTGAATCAAAAATCTATCCCGACTTTATAACAATTGATGGAGGTGAAGGCGGAACTGGTGCAGCTCCAGTTGAGTTTTCGAATTCCATTGGGACAGCACTTAGAGATGGTCTAGTACGAGCATGCAACAGTCTTATTAAATATAAAATCAAAGATAAGATTAAAATTATTGCTGCCGGCAAGGTCATGACGGGCTTTGATATTATAAGAGCTGTTTCATTAGGTGCGGATGCTTGTTATAGCGCTAGAGGAATGATGCTTGCTCTTGGTTGTATTCAAGCACTTGAATGTAACAAGAATACCTGTCCTACAGGTGTAGCAACACAAGATAAGTCTCTTATTAAAGGTTTAGTTGTAGAGAAAAAATATATTCGTGTTGCAAACTTTCATTCAGAAACAGTTCATGCCGTGTCTGAAATTTTAGGATCAATGGGGCTTCTTCATACCAATCAGATCAAGAGATCACATATTTGGAGAAGAGTAAGCATCACAGAGACAAAGACATATGCTGAGCTTTACCCTGAAATCTCATGAGCAAAGCGAGTTTTCTTCCACTCGTTAAATTGCTGAGTGATTCTTTCATCAACTTTATTCATGACTCCAAACAGGTCGATGGATGAACAATATGTTTCAAAAACATGATCAAATGATGAAATTTTTATTTTAACGGAAAAGCCCTCAGCTTCACTGCACACGACGGCGCGAAGAACTGATTTTATTGGTGCTTTATCTAAAAGTTTTGTTATGGCAGCTTGAACAAGCCACTTTTGATTTGCATCTGGCTCAAAGCCTACAAAATCGATTCTATTTTCTTTAGTATTCATTCCTGACCTCCATGGTCAACCAAACCCTAGTCAATTAGGGCGAGATAAATCATACATCAATTATCCACAATACAATGAATATTATTTGTCATGTATGTAAAATTTATGTTTTATCTAACTCTAAATGTCTAAAATTATGAAAGAATGAAATTATGAATAAACCCAAAATTGCAGTCGCAGGCGCTACCGGCTTTGTCGGTAGATGGTTGATACAAGAACTTAAGGCCGATTATCAAATCATAGGCCTAAGCCGCTCTCGCATGATTCAACAAGATCCAAGTATTGAATGGAGACAAATTGATTTATTCTCAGTCACAAGTACTCAAGAAGCGCTTAAGGATTGTGACTACGCTATCTATCTAGTTCACTCGATGCAGCCTAATGCCAGACTAACCCAGGGCTCTTTTGAAGATAACGATCTCATTATAGCAGACAACTTTAGCATGTCCTGTGAGGCGAATAATATTAAGCATGTTGTTTATTTATCAGGAATTATTCCAAGTGTTGAAAAGCTTTCGGAACATCTAGAGAGTAGAAAAGAGGTTGAAGAGGTTCTCTCTTCAAGAAATACTCCTGTAACAACTCTTAGGGCCGGCATGGTTGTCGGGCCTGATGGATCGTCATTTAAAATTATGGAGAATCTTCTAAAGAGACTTCCTTTCTTGATTCTTCCAGCTTGGACTAAAACTCCAAGCCAGGCCGTATCACTGGAAAAAGTCATCTCATCAATTAAGGCTGTTATTGGTAAAGAGCACTGGTTCAACCAATCCATAGACTTGGGAAGCGGCGAAACCTTAACTTATAGAGAAATGCTAAAAAGATGTGGTGCATTTTTAAAGCTGAGTAGAATTTTTCTATCAGTACCCATAAGATCGACTAGCTTTTCCAAACTATGGGTCTCAATCGTTAGTGGAACATCAATCGAATTAACCTCACCTCTCATTGATAGCCTCACCTATCCTATTATTCCTCAACTTGATGGCATGAAAGAACTTGGAACATATAAAGCGCAGCCATTCGAGGAACTCTTATCTGAAGCTCTACACTCAAAAAAACAAATCAAACTAAAGTCGATTAAAGAGCCTTTTGTAAAAGAAAATAATGTGAGGTCGATACAGAGATTACCAGCTCTTAAAAACCTAAGTTCTAATCTTATTGCCAAAGAGTATATGCTTTGGCTGCCTCAGTTTTTTAAGTATTTTATAAGAGTGAAAGTTAAAGATGAAATTGCAGAGTTTAAGTTTCTCTTTATAACTTTACTAGAGCTGAGTCATGTTAATGAAAGATCTACTGATGATCGTGACTTATTCTTCATTACAGGTGGACTACTTTGCAAACGTAGGGATCACGGGTGGCTCGAGTTTAGACAAGTAAATGATAAGAAGTGGACTATAACGGCGATCCACGAATTCGTACCAACTCTTCCTTGGTGGATTTATCGCTTCACCCAAGCGCCGGTACACGCCTGGGTGATGACTAAATTTGGAAAGTATTTAGATAGAAAGTTTAATTCAGGGAATGTTGCTTAAGTAGTCGTTACAATCAACAAAAGAAACATTGAGTTTTTTATAGGCTATACAAGTAAGTTCAATTGCTTTTGGATCAGCTGTTATTACAACATTTTCTCCTGGAGCGATTCTAAGTTCCATAAAAGTACTGTTGGCGGGAAATAGCCAAGGGATAGTTCCATAGCCTGTCTCATAAAGACGGCCCTGCTCATCAGGCTCTTGAATTCCAGCAGTAATATAAACAGGGTCGCGAGAAAGTTTCTTTATAAGCTTTCCAAGTGCGCTATCATCCAATTTAATAAGATTTGATAAAAGTGTTAATGGAGTTAAATCTTTTCGGTAGGCTAAATCTGTCACTAAGAAGTAAGACTTATCTCCAAGATGCTGAAGACTCTGTTTATCAAAGAAAACCCCTACCTTCGTTTTAGCCTTTAAATGACTTTCTAGAATTGTTTCCTGTGAATCTTTAAGCTTAACAAATTTTCTTTTAAGTTCTAAAACTCGACTTTTAAATAACTCAATTGATTGTGGCACTTCCCTTAGGAAATGGCCTTGAGTCACGAGTTCAAGGTACTCAAGTTCTATCTGGATTAAGAAAAAACTATCCTTAATTTTTAATTGATCACGAATATTTTCGCCGTCCTCAGTAATCACTCTTGAAGGAGTGAACTCTAAAGGAAAAGGTCTTGCAAAAGGTAGTTGATGGAAGAAGCCTGAATAGGCGAAGTACTTATCAAATCCTTTTTCTTTGCATTTTTTAAAGTCTGTCGTGTTGGGAGAATTGTCTTCATAGACTTCGCTCAAAGCTGATTTTTCCTGCAGCTTCATACCTGCTGGATGCTCTAAAAAGTCCATTATTTTTTCAGCACAAAACTTAAACTCAAAGTTATGACTTAAATAGCGATCAACAAAGACCTCTTGGACTGCTCTCGCTGTAACAGGATGAAGATGAGACTCACCCAAAGAAACTAAGTGTTTTTGCTTAGATGAAACCGTATCTAGATCGAGCAGTACTTTTTCTAATCCACTAGCTTGCTCTATCCTGAGCTCTTCAATCAGGTATGGTGACGACGCAAATGCTGACTGAATCAGCAATAAGATGCTTAAAAAACGCATAATTCCTCTCTATTTACTCAAACTTCCCCAAGTTTTTAGATCAAAAACATACCCCAGCTAACTTTCTCCTACAACGAGACGATAAGAGATTACGGAGGCTAAATGCTTGAAATTCAAGATATGAGTTACCAAATTCCTAAAAGTAGAGAGATTTTAAACGGACTCAACCTCACGGTGTGGCCAGGTGAGTTTCTAGGCCTTCTTGGAAAAAATGGCGCCGGAAAAACGACTCTTTTAGATTTAATCATGGGCCTTAGACCTACAAGTAAAGGTGAAATTAAATTCATGGGTCATGATCCTCAATTTCTTCCACAAGATATCTCTCAAGAGCTAGTCTTTCTTTCCCAAGACATCAAACTTCCACGATCAATGTCAATTCAAGACTATTTAGATCATATGTCTGTTTTTTATAAAAATTACGACAAACAAAAAGAGCTTGAACTCATTGATTATTTTGAAATGTCACCAAAGGCTAAAATTGGAAGTCTATCAACAGGCCAACAAAAGAAAGCACAAATCGTTAGTGGATTGTGCACGAACGCTCAACTTCTTATCATCGACGAAATTACCGCCGTACTCGATCCTGAATCAAGACTAAAGTTCTTCACTGTGCTCGAGAAGCTTCATGCAAAAAAACAACAATCGCTAATATTGGCGACAAATATTGCAGAAGACTTAATTGGAAGAGTCGATCGAATTCTATTTTTAGCAGACGGTAAGGCTACTTATCACGAATCCCACGAGGTTCATAAAATCTTCAAACTTGGAGATGTGGCTTGAAGTTTTTATTTCACCATATTAAAAGCGAGTATCGAATTCACGCAAAGGTCATGTGGTTCACTTTACTCATACTTTTAGTAATGTGTTACGCTCTTTCGATCGATGCCTCTAGCGTCGATTCAGTACAAATAATTTGGTATAGTCTGGTCGCAGGCATGGTGACAAGCTCAGCTTATAAAAAAGATTTTAGTTTAAAGTACTATACGGCAATGCCTATTCCTAGAGATGTACTTATACTCATCATCATTTTAGGTAGAGTTTTATACTTCCTTCCTGGAGCAGTAACACTTACAGTTTACTACTCTGCAATACCACAAGATCCATTTCTTAATCATAGCTGGCCTCTTCTCATGATGACGTACTTTATAGGTATAAGTATATTTAATGCGATTCAAGTGCTCGGAGACATCGAAAATCCAAGAATCGAATCTGTTCCAAGTCGTTTTGAATCATTTCTCATGTTCTTTAAAAAAATTGGAATCAATTATATTTTAGGGGCTGGTATATTAGTTTCTGGTTTTGTTTTGATAAAAGGCTTAGTTCAAACACTGAATATCACAGCACTCAATAATCAGTTTATTGTTATTATCTATGGTGGAGCCATCCTCACCTTCCTTATGTATCGATGTCACCAGGTCTTTCTTAATGAACACCTTAGCTATTGGTCATGGAAAAAAGATGGAGCTCTAGCAGCTTTGTTAATTATTGTTTCAGTTTTCCCTGCGATTACTTATAAGAAGAAATTATCTAAAATGGTTTACTCTCGTGGTGAGAGTGAATACTTTGCTGCCGTTGAAGCTAAAGACATAAAGAAAATCATCGAGTTATCTAAGCTTGGCCATGACTTTAATCAAAAAAATGAACTTGGCTATACACCAGTGTTGGCCGCTATTAGAACTGGCGACATTTTAACAGTGCAAACCTTTGAAACACTTGGTTCCCATATTTCAAATAAAGATTTAGTTGATCCCTCAATCCTTTCTTTGCAGTTTAAGGGTAAGCTAACTCCAGTTCATCTAGCTGTACTATCAGATGAACCAACGATGCTTGAGTACATTCTAAAAAAGGTAGATTTGAATGAGCTTGCAAGTGAGAACCAAGTTAAAGTCTCACCACTGCATTTAGCAGCTGGCAGTTGTCGTCCAGCGATGATCGAGCCTCTACTACGCCATGGCTTTGACATTAATGCCGTTAATAGCGCAGGGCAAAGTGCCATTTTTGAATCTGCTAAAACAAATTGTTTC
>CAXBMT010000106.1:0-8929 GCA_963976925.1 uncultured Bdellovibrionales bacterium | reverse complement strand
AAGAAGAAGATGGGTAGAAAAACATTACTTCATCTAAAGTTCTTGTTTTCACTCATTTTGACTTAATCTTTTAAAGCGTTATTCCGATATGTTTTATCGGGTACAAACTTGAGAGATTTATGAAATTCTTATTACTATTTTCGGCGCTAATTTCGCTAAACTCTTTTTCGAAAGATTTCTCTCTAGAGAAGTGTGAGAAGTTTGATAAAAAGGAAGTTCTTAAAGAGGCTGTTATTCGGGAACTCTTGGGCGCTTCATTATCTGCAAAACCTAAATGTCTTACGACATACCCATTTAAATACACTCAAGCATCGTGGTTTCCACCAAGCGAAGGTGAAAGAATATTTGATTACGGAGTTGATCTAAGTTCTTTAAAAGTTATCAAGACTGAGTTGATTGAAGAGTTTACTGGTCAGTATAAAATTACTTTTGAAGTAAAGTCTACTAAACAGTTTGGTTCAAAAGTTTTCACAGACTCAATGACAGTTGCAACAAAGCTAGAATCTTCATTACACGAAGAGCAGGGTTGCTCAATGATGATGAGTAAGCCTCAAAACTATTTTTTAGCATCTATTTGTTATGCTCAGACTAACAAGAAGGGGGGTGAATAATGAAAGCTTTAATCACTCTTATTCTTTTATCATTTATGTTTAGTGTACATTCTGTTGAAGGAATTGATCCGACTGATCCGCCAAAAGAAGAAGCTTCTATCTTTAGTAACTTAGCTAATAGAACGTGGGCACTCATGCAGCAAGCAGGTTTGATTGAAGACCAAGAACAATTGTCTGAAGATTTTGTAGAACAACAAAGAGAAGCAGCTTTAAGAATGATGGATCAAGCAACAAGTATAGCTTATGGACTAAATGGCTTAAGACAATCAGGGCCTGTGTGTCGTGCTACTCCAAGAATAAGTCCTTCAGCTAGTGCAAATGAATCAGTTTTAGGCGCTCGCTTGCTTCTAGCTACTTTGTATCAAAGCTGTGAGGCTCCCAATATAACAGTTTCAAATGATACTAGAGATTATAACAGTCCAGTATCTGGTAACCCTCGCTCTTTGATTAATAGTGGACGAGTAAGTAGCTACATTGATTTTAATCCGTATCTTGATCAATCAAATCCAAGACCAGGCTGTTTTGATATTAATTCTAGACCTCCAATTTATGGGTATGGTGCAAAGCCATCTGTAGGAGGTGGGACTATTAATCTTCACAGAGACCAATCAAGTCGATCTCTTTGTGGAGGAAGCGGTAGGAGCGGAGTAAGATGTAGCTCACGACCTGTTAGTGCCATTGATTGTTCAGGTTTTATAACAGGTGCTCTTAGAAGAATGGGTCTTAACATGAGACCTAATCAGAAATTTAACCCTAGCATGATTAATACCAGTGGTCTTAATAGGGAAACTGCAAGGTCAGGCTCTTGTCTTGAGTTTGCAGAAATTAGTCCGCAGTTCTCAATTGGGGCAGGTGACATTATTAATATTGGTGGAAACCATGTTGTGATGGTTGATGAGGTCGGTGAAGACCCTTTAGGAATTATGAGGCATGTACGTAACAATTCCTGTCGCAGCTTAACCGTCGACGATTTTGACTTTAAGTTTTTACACAGTGGCGCTCTAGGTAACTTGGGCCCAGCGAAAGCAGATGTTCAGCACCCCGAGATAAGAAACTTTATGAGTCGATTAGCCGTTCAGGCCATGGTCGCTTGTAACGAGTTTAAAAATGGAAGTTCTTCCACTGTTTTGGCCGGATCATCTGGAGCTGATATTTCTGTTATTCGCCATAAAGGCGATAAAGTTGATGGATGTAAAGGTGAGACAGAAGAATTCGCCAATGAAAGCTGTGTTTCTCAATGTGGTATTTTGTAACTATATTTCAAGTACTTAGCAACTAAACTCAAAAGGGTAATTGACCGATAAAGTTGTATTAAATGCTCACAAAAGAGGTTGAGCGAGTGATCTATTTGCGTTCATTATTTATTTTATTAACCTGTTTGATTTCAGGTCGCTCATTTGCGCAAAACTTAATGCCAACACCAATTTCAGTTGCTCCTTTCTATTTTAATGCTAGTCCAATGATGGTTCCTCCAATGGGTCCACAATATCAGATGCCTCAATACTGGCAACAACAATCATACAACCCTTGGCAGTCTTTAGTCCCTGCATTCACAGATTTTGCAAACACGCTTGCAGATGATTTATCAAGTCGAAATGATTATAGACTTTACCAAGAAGATAGAGAGCGCAGGAGTCGGTATGCTGTAGATAGCGATTTTCTTTATGAACGTGGATCACGGTCAGATAGAAGTCGTTTTACATATAGCCGATCAACTTCTGGTGGAAGGTCGACTGCCAGAGCAACGCCAACACCAACGGTTAGTCCTTCTCAAACAGATCAATGTGAAGAGTGTTTAAGTAACGGCAGTAATACAAATAGTGACGTTATCGCTCCTCAAACTCGTGATATCGCCTCCGTCGTTGAGGAAATTAGTACAAACGTTTTGGCTGACACCTTAAGACAATATCAAGAGTCCGACCAAGTCAGAACAATGGTTAGATCGATTCGAGAAGGGTCACTTAAAAGAAGAGATAGGCGTAGAAATATCGTAGGAAGCAAAGACTCCTCAGAATCACTGGGGCGCTGCTTGATGTATGTTAAGTTTGCAATGCTTGAAGCCGGTTATTTCGGTAATTACCCTGGTGGTATGTACGCTTCAGATTTTTCACCAGCGCTTGAAAGTCGCGGGTTTCAAAATTTAATGAGTCACGATGAATACAATATAACTGATCCTGAAGATGCTCCGGTCGGCTCTATCATTGTTTATGAAAATACTCCTGGAAGTACCAGGCCAGGTCATATTGAAGTAAAGCTTGATAATGGTGAATATGGTAGTGATTATATTGATGATGAAGCGAGATCTGAAACTTCAAGTAATAGAAAAATAATCGGTATCTATGTAAAGTTACCGGAGAGTAAGTCATGAAAATATTATTAATGACCATTCTTATATCAACAGGACTTTTTGCTAAAGAGTCAGACCAACCTTTAACTAAAGAAACTCTGAAGGCACATTATCAAAATATAGATATGAAGGCACAGAAGCTAAAAACAGTTCCAGATGACGAGTTGTTAGCTGATATTCTTGTTGAATGCTACAAAGCAAAAAAAATTGATGTTAATCTATTTTGTCTTGATTCAGTTAAAGAGTTTTATATGCATTTCCCACAGACTGTTACTCGAGTTAGTGAGAGTCAATTTGATAAAAAAGATTCAGAGTTTATTCTAAGACGACTAGAAATCTTAAGAGAAGAAACTATCCTAGGAAACGATCCAAGTGTTGAAAATTAAGATCTTATTCTTGACAATTATTTTGTCTTGCTCTGTTTTTGCTGCAGAAAAAAAAGCTGTCTTTGCCGGCGGTTGTTTTTGGTGCATGGAACCTCCTTATGAAAAGACAGATGGAGTTCTTTCCGTTGAGTCTGGCTATATCGGCGGCAAAAAAGCAAACCCGACGTATCAAGAAGTATCAGGTGGTAAGTCAGGTCATATTGAAGCCGTTGAAGTAACTTATGATGACACTAAAGTTTCTTATGACAAACTTCTAACCATCTTTTGGAGAAATATAGATCCTTTTGATTCTGCAGGGCAGTTTTGCGATAAGGGCCCTCAGTATCTGAGTGGTATTTATTACTCGAATGAAGAGGAAGAAAAGCTTGCACAAAAGTCTCTTGCAAAAGTGATGGAGAAGTTTTCGGATAAGAAGGTTGCAACGTTTGTGAAAAAGGCATCAGCTTTCTATAGCGCTGAAGATTACCATCAAGACTATTATAAAAAGAATCCAATCCGTTATAAGTTCTACCGCTTTAATTGCGGTAGAGATAAACGACTAGAGAGTGTTTGGGTTAAGTAAGCTTACTTACCGCCAACACTAATATTTTCAAAGCGCATTTCTGGTGAAAAGAAGCTTCTATCTGAATTGCTATATACCGTCTTGCCTATTGGTCCCATGTTTAAAATAAGATCATAGAAATTACCCGAAATAGTAACATTGCGTACAGCTTGCGTTCGAACACCATTCTTTACATGGTAGCCGGCACCACCAAAGCTGAAGTCTCCAGAGATAACATCAACTCCAGAATGAAGGCCTTGTAGAGCTACTATTTCTAAGTACTCTCCTGATTTTATATCTTCATCTGAATCATTGCCTGGAGCGAAGGCTAGTTGGGTTGAGCTGATACCTAGAGAGCCTCTAGCACCTCTGCCTGCGCGGGCGTTATTCGCCTGCTTCATTTCTTTTGCCGTAGCGCTATTGTGTAAGAAATTAGCAAAAACACCATTTTCGATCAGTGTAACAGGATGACAAGCGATGCCTTCATCATCAAAAGTCTTGTATCCCATTGCTCCAATATACCGAGGGTCATCGACCAGTGTTAAGGCTGAATTAGCTACTTTTTGTCCCAGCTTTTTCGCCCAAGGGTTTACTTTATCTATGGCTGCTTTGGCACTAAAGACTTTAAGAAAACATCCCCAAAGCTCGGCCAAATTATCATGATCAAAAACGACTGCGTAATTACCAGTTTTAACCGGTGATCCGTCAATGAGACCAAGGGCTTGGTCACATGAAACATTAATACATTTATCAAGATCGAGATCTTTGAAGTTGAGTCCAGCAGTTCCGTAGTAATGCATGGATTGCTTGCCATTTTGTTCTGCTAGTGCAGACGTATAGCCTGAAAAGTAGCGACGTTTAATGCTTCTAAATAGACCTAAGTGGTTAGCGATGATCTTTTCGCCTTCATTTTCTGAAAAACCATTATAGGGTGCACTCTTGAAAGGTTTACCTTTTGCAAGGACATCACCCTCGAGTTTTAAAACGGCTGCGACCTTTTCTTCGTCGCTAGTATTATCTTCTCTCCAAGTATGCTCGTTAGTCGCATCTTCTTTAGAACCATCATTGCTGGCATCAATTGACTCGTGCTCAGATACTTTTGAATACTTACTCGTTTCAAGTGCTGTTTTGATCATACTCTTGAGGCTTTCATCATCAAAGCTTTCACTATAGCTTGTGCCGAGTCTGCCGGCACTTTTAAGCCTAACGCCAGCAATCTGAGTGCCAGACACCTTATGTTCTTCTAGGGTGCCTTCATTGGCTTTTAAAGAGAGTGAGCGTCCTTTACTGATAATGACTTCACATTCGTTAGCACCCATCGTGAGAGCTAGATCGATAATTTTTTCTGCCGATTTTTTCATTAACGACCTCCTACAAGAATATCGTCGACTTTGATGGCGGGCTGGCCAACTGTTGTTGGGACTGCACCTGATACGGAACCACACATACCGGCGGCAAGAGCAAAATTATTTCCAACCATACTAATTTGTTTTAACACTTCTGGTCCGGTGCTAATCAGAGTTGCGCTTTTTATAGGACGTTCTATTTTTCCATTTTTGATTAAATAACTTTCTTGAGCGTTAAAGTTAAATTCACCAGTTCCCGGTTGAACTGAGCCACCACCCATTTTTTTACAATAGATTCCATTTTCAACTGATGAGATCATTTCTTCTAGAGTTGAGTTACCACTTTCGATAAATGTATTTCTCATTCTAGAGGCTGGTGCGAAACGATAGCTTTGTCTTCTACCTGAACCAGTTCTTGCGAAACCTGTTTTTTGAGCGCCTATCTTATCAACCATAAAGCTTGTTAAGACACCATCTTTAATAAGCTGTGTTTTTTGCGTTTGCATACCCTCATCGTCAATAGAAATTGACCCCCATTCATTATCAAGAGTTCCATCGTCAACTGCACTGACACATGGATTAGCGATCATCTGGTCCATTTTGTCATGAAAGACTGAGGCTTTTTTTGCAACAGATGTTGTCTCAAGTAAATGACCACAGGCTTCGTGAAAAATAACACCACCAAAAGCATTATCGATGATCACTGGCATTCTTCCAGCGGGGCAGGGATCTGCATTAAGTTTAGTCATGGCCTGTCTACCTACGAGCTCACCTAATTGATTAGGATTTAGTGAGTCTGTAAATTCCCATCCTCTTAGAGCACCTGGAGCGTCGTAGCCACTTGATTGTTCCGTTCCATCTTGAGCAACTGCTTGACCCATAATACGTATATAATTTCTCTCTTCGGATATATGAAGTCCTTCAGAATTGAAAATCTCAACTTGCTGGCATTTTTGCATACCACTAGAAACAACCTGAACAATTTTATCTGAGATTGTACGAGTTGCTTTATCAAGCCTCATTAGCCATTCAATCTTTGCATCGAGTGGGTGAGGATCATGCAGGCTTAGGGAAGCCTTGTGAATCTTATTTAGAGTTGGTGTTGTAAAATCTTTTGATTGAATAGTGCCATCTTTTTTATCTGTGGTCGCTAGAGTTGCACAGATTTTTTTTAATTCATCTTCGTTTGGGTTATTGGTAAAGCCATAGAGTACTTTGGTTCCATAAACGAGCCTAACGCCAATACCAAAATCAACGCCACCACCAATATCATCTACTTGTGAATTAAGAATTTTAATTGATTGATTCTGTGTTTTCTCGACAAAGAGCTCAACAAAATCTGCACCTAGAGAAAGGCCGTAATCAATCACTGATTTGGCACATTGTTGATCTAGTAAGTTAATTTTAGCGGACATTAAAACCTCCATAGGAGCTAGCATTTTACGTCATTTTCAACCATCGTAACAAGGTGATTGCGTTATTTGCTGGTGGTGAAAGAGATGTCGATGTAAAATTAAATAATGATTGCATCTGATATATATGAAAATTGTTTTACTCGGGTATGGCCTAAGCTTAAAGAGCTTTATAGTAGTAAAGAAGTTGAGCTTCTGATTGAACATGGAAAAGGTTCTGATCAAGATCTCGAGTGTGATTTAGACCTAATCAATCGCACCTTAGATATCGTTCTTAGAAATGCTTTAACTCAAACTTTAAGAGGAACTGAAGTTAAAGTTATCTTAGGCTCTGTGGATTCGAAATTTGTTCTTGTGATTAAAGATAGCGGTCCAGGTATGGAAGAAAGCCAATTCTCGGATTTATACTCTGTGGATAAGCTTTCTGAACTTGGTCTAAATTGCAAAGTTAAGTCGAAAAAATTCTCTGATTTTCCAAGAAATCATGGGACAAGTATTACTATTGTTTTCTAGCCCTAAAATTGACCAATAACTGACATTCCCACTTCTGATCTCTATTGACAGTCTTTCAGGCGCTGCCATTATATTAACAGGTCCTTCTATAATTAATGGAGCTTAATGATGAAGCGCGTAATGTTGTTTATTCTTACTAATATTTTAGTGATCTCTGCTGTAACAATTTTGTTAAAAGTTTTTGGAATTGAATCGTATCTGACTGCTCAAGGAATGAACTATCAGTCTCTACTAGTTATATGCGTTGTGTGGGGGATGGCCGGATCATTTATTTCTCTTCTTATGTCAAAGTGGATGGCAAAGAGAATGATGGGATTAGAAATTGTCTCGGCAACAGGTCCATATGGATCACTGGTTAGAAAAATCCATGAGATTTCAAAAAAAGCTGGCATCGAAACAATGCCGGAAGTTGCTATTTACAATTCTCCAGATGTGAATGCTTTTGCAACTGGTCCTTCAAAGAACAACTCTCTTGTCGCTGTGTCTACAGGTTTACTTGAGCGCATGAATGAAGATGAAACCGAAGGGGTGTTGGCCCATGAAGTAGCTCATATCGCTAACGGCGACATGGTTACTATGGCACTTATTCAAGGTGTGGTTAACGCCTTTGTTATGTTCCTAGCTAGGATCGCAGTTTTCGCAATTGATCAGGCAACAAGACGAGATAATGATGATGGGCGTGGCTTAGGTTTCTTCGCTCACTTTATGTTGGTTCAATTATTCCAAATGATCTTTGGTTTACTTGCAGCTCCGGTTGTTATGGGCTTTTCTAGATGGCGTGAATTTAGAGCAGATGCTGGTAGTGCAAAGCTTGTTGGTAAAGATAAGATGATTGCAGCATTAGAGAACCTTAAGAAAAATTATGGTCTTCAAGAGCAAATAAAAGAAGAGCCAGCGATGGCATCGATGAAAATTTCTTCTAAGAAAACTGTGATGGCGTGGTTCTCATCTCATCCACCTCTTGAAGAAAGAATTGCAGCTTTAAGATAATCTTTGAATTGCTT
Organism: uncultured Bdellovibrionales bacterium; assembly: GCA_963976925.1. Classification (GTDB taxonomy): domain Bacteria; phylum Bdellovibrionota; class Bacteriovoracia; order Bacteriovoracales; family Bacteriovoracaceae; genus UBA4207. Next base: position 769 of record CAXBMT010000106.1, on the reverse strand, counting down.
GTTGATACTCTTTAGTGAGTTGATCAACACATTCTTGGACAGAGGGTATGTTTTTTATAAGGGAACATACCTGTCCAATCTCTAACTCTCCATCCTCTAAATCTCCCTCAAGCATACCTTTTTTAGCGCGACCTTTTCCAAGAAGTGCAGCTAGCTCTTCTTTCGTCGCACAGGATCTCTCTAGGGATTCGACTTCATCATAGAACTTGTTCTTGAGCAATCTGACTGGGACAAGTTTTTTCATCATTAAGCGAGTATCACCTGAATGACTTTGGAGAATTCTATTTTTAAAGTTGTCATGGGCACTAGATTCGATAGTACACACAAATCTCGTTCCGATCTGTACAGCACTTGCACCTAAAGCTAAAGCTGCGGCGATTTGTCTTCCATCAGCAATGCCCCCGGCAGCTATGACTGGGATATCAACAGCATCAACTACCTGTGGGATGAGTGCCATGGTTGTGATTTCATCAATTCCGTTATGCCCTCCGGCTTCAAAACCTTCGGCCACAATGGCGTCACATCCAGCTTGCTGACATTTATAAGCTTGTTCAGGAGTTGAGCAAACGTGGACAACGTAGGCACCGTTCTCTTTCAAAAGCGTAGTAAATTTTTTAGGGCTTCCAGCTGAAGTGAAAAAAATCTTAATACCTTCTTCAAGTGCAACTTTTATTTGCAAGTCAGCATCCTTATAAAGCAGAGGTATATTAACACCCAATGACTGACCACCAAGCTTTTTAGCTTTTTGAATATGCTGTTTTAAAAGATC
>CAXBMT010000105.1:0-8996 GCA_963976925.1 uncultured Bdellovibrionales bacterium | reverse complement strand
CGTATGTCTTCTTGGCCATCTAAAACCTCCGTGTAGATGTTACCTAGAGGAGAAGAACCATCCCTAGTTCTTTTCTCCCGTTTCATATTTATATTATGCCAAAGTCATGCCAACTTGTTTGTCAGCAGGCAGTAAAATCGAAGCTGTGAAATTGAAAAATCGTATTTTTTGGCACCAAAACTAGTGCCATTTTGGTTGAATAGGAAAGGATTGCCGGTGACGGATAGTCTCCGCTTATTATACTCGACTTTCGATAAGTTGATAGTAGTGTCGTTGCTCTTCCATACTGAGTGGTTTTATGGATTCTACATTTTGACGACGTATACCTTTTGTTCGAATGAGTTCATCTGTGGTTCTAATCTTTTGCGCGATATTACTCGCCATCGTTATAAGCCATTTAGGCGCTTGCTTTTCTAATTCATTAACAGGAATTTTAATTAACTCACTTGGCTCAATGGCGACTACGTGAGCACTTCTTGGTTTATGATCAAAGAAAGAGAGTTCTCCTAAGTATTCTCCGGCACCAAGATAGGCGAGAGGAGTTATCTTAGTTCCATCATTGACAAAAACCATGAGCTTACCAGATCGAACCTTATATAGATCAACTTCTTGGTCTCCTGCGACACAGACAAGTTCGTCTTTATCAAGGGTAAGAGCTAAAGGTCCACCAAAGTCACTCATAAAATTCTCCCTTATAGTCCTAGAAGTCTTGTCGTTAACTCACCAAGTTTTGAAAGCATCGCTTTGGTGTAGACGTATTGTGGATTGATCTCATCAAAGAATAAGACGTTTTGTCCGAACATTGCATTTAACTGTGCATCAAAATCAACGAGGGGCAGTCCTGCTTGATCAGCGACTTTGCGTAAAATTTGATTGAAAACTGGTGAGCCTCTCCAAGTTGCACAATCAAAAGTTGAAGCTCTAGTTAAAGCTTCTTTGGCTTCTTTATTCTTGCCGATTTCAATCGCCGCACTAGCATAAAGATAAAGAATTCTAGAATTAGTATTATTTTTTGTAGCCATGACTTTTAGATCATCATAAGCCTCTTTCGATTTTCCTTCTTTAAGCTTTTTCATTTGCTTATTGATTTCAATCTGAAGCCCGTTTTCTTCTGACAACGAACAGTTCGCTTTAGGAGCAACATCTAGATTAATAGGTGCAGTAATAAGAACGAGTTTTGAGTTATTAGCCTTTATATAGCGAACAAGTTCCCAAAGTTCCCATTCATAGATTTGAAAAATCATTTCCATTTGCTCTAATTTTCCAGGGCCTGCTCCAATAACAACTTTGTCATTTGGTTTCTTGGATAAATCAAAGTTAAAAAAAGTATAAGGATTATAGATCGCGCGTGATAGATCAGGAAATGCCATAAGTGCTGAGCTTAGGATTTCTTGCTCTTGAATTTTTTTGTTAAAAATAAAGTCTTTGTATTGTGCTGGGTGAGCTCTAGTTTCATGAAACTCTTGAGTTCCACCGTAGTAAATGACTAAGCTTGGAAGTTTTGGTAATTTTTTTAACGTATTAAGCGTTCTGTGTAGACCAAAGCCGTCTTGGCTCATATTATAAACTTTGATGGGTTCAGATATATTCTTTGATGCTGAGCTAATATAGCTGCCTAGAAATTTATTAAGCCCTACTCCGAGTCGATCACCAATAAAAAGAACTTGGGCATCAGCAGCTTTTGCTAGTGCTTCAGGGTTAGGCTGACCGCTGATTTTATAGGGATATGGTGCTAGAGATAAGGGGTTTTGATGTATTCTCCAGCCCATATATCCACAGAGTGCTAATAAGCTCACTATAAACAATTTCTTGAATAAGCCTATACCGTTGTTTTTAGATGCTTTTTTGCGCTTTTTCTTGGCCATGCTTTCTAAATAATTCCATTTTGTAAGTTGCCTCTTTATTGTATGCGCAATTCCTGATATTTAGAACCGCGTTATGACAAAAATTACAGTTTTTCCTATTCCCGAACTTCTAGCTCCTGCAGGTAGTCTTGAGAAGCTCAGAACCTCAGTTCTATACGGAGCAAGTGCAGTCTATTTAGGCGGCCAAAAGTATGGGCTTAGAGCTGCTGCAGACAACTTTAATAGTGATCAACTAAGAAAAGCCGTAAGCTTTGCCCATGCTCATCAGGCTAAAGTTCATGTCGTACTTAATGCTTTTTTACATGACAGTGATTTTGTCGGGCTTTCAGATTTTGCAAAAGAATTAAAAGAAATTGGCGTTGATGCTGTCATCGTCTCAGATCTTGGCGTTATTAAAACAGTTTTGAGTGCTGGTGGACCAGAAGTTCATTTATCAACTCAAGCTTCATGTTTAAATGCGAGTGCTGCCAAGCTTTGGAAGTCGATGGGTGTCTCTAGAGTAGTGCTAGGCAGAGAAGCTAGCCTTGATGATGCAGCTAAAATAAAAGCTGCCAGTGGACTTGAAGTTGAAATGTTTGTTCATGGATCCATGTGTATGGCTTTTTCAGGTCATTGTGTAATTTCAAATTACACACAAGGCCGTGACTCTAATCGAGGTGGTTGTGCTCATAGCTGTCGCCATGAATACAAAATTGCTCTAGATAAAGCGCAAGAAGAAAAGAATGCATTCTTTATGAGTTCCAAAGATCTAGAAGGCCTCAGACAATTAAAAAGCTATGTCGATGCCGGTGTTGATTCACTTAAAATTGAAGGTCGCATGAAGTCTGTCCACTACGCTGGAACAGTGACCAAAGTTTATGCCGAAGCGCTCGCGCACTACCAAAAAAATGGAAACTTCTTATCGGATAGAATTGAAGAGTGGGCGAGTGAACTTAGAAAAGTCCATCATCGTGCCTATACAGAAGCTTCGCTGGTTCAGCCTGCTGATGAATCGAGTATTCATAATGGTAAGGATGGCGACGGTGTTGAAAGTGCCGTGGCAGGTCCAATTGTCGCCGTTACAAATGATGCTATGGTGATTGAAGTTCGAAGAAAGTTCTTTGATGGTGAAGAGCTTGAGCTGGTACCATTTCAAGGACCAGTCCAAGTTTTCAAAGCTAGCGGCCTTAGAAGCCTTTCAGATCAACCTTTAAGTGAAACGAAGCCTGGTTCTTTAGTAAAAATGGCAAAGGCACCAGGAGCCAGCGAGCACGTACTAGTTAGGAGTACGGGCGTATGAAGTTAACCTTTTTTTTAAGACCACAAGATAATCTTAACTTACTGGCATCCACAGGTGTCAGTGAAGTTATTATTGGTACAAAAGATCACTCAAGATTAGCTGAGTTTAGTTGCGATGAAGCTATTAAAGCGGCCAAGATAGCTAAGAGCCTTGGGATCAAAACGGTTTTGCTTTGTGACGCTTTAGTGGGACAAAACGATTTTGATTCATTTTCTAAAAGTTTGATGGAAATGACTCCATACTTTGATGCGGCAAGAGCACTTGATCCAGGAGTTATGCAGTTTTTGTTTGAGCACACTTCGATGCCACTACATTTTGTGGCCGATACTGGAAATCATAACTTGTTAGGCCTTCAAACCTGGGAAGAGTACTTTGGAGAAAGATTAGAGCGCTTAGTTCTCTCAATTGAACTTTCAAAGGAAAGCTTAGCTCACATTATTCCAAAGCTTAAAACTCCTTGTGAGCTACTTGTTCTAGGTCGAATTCTCTTATTTCATTCCCCTCGTGCTTTATTGTCACCTCTTGCAGGACCTGTGGCCGACAGCAGCTGGATGGAAGCGGTAGGAGCATCAGAAGAATCACCGCATAAAGGCTTTCCGCTCGTTGAAAATAAGCAAGGCTCGTTTATGTTTTTAGCTAAAGACTTTTGCCTAGCTGAACAGGTCAGTGATCTTCATGAGATTAGATCCTCATGGTTGTTCACCTGATACTGCCGTCAAGGTTGCGAGTCTGCTCTTAAGCGATAAACCAAGTGAAGCTAAGGATACTTGGCCTAATCTTGTTATTCGTGGCTTCTATGGTGTGAATAAATCCGATGTTTTATTTAAAAAACTTAAAAATCCAAGTCGTGATAAAACAAACGCCTTGGCAGAAGTGTTAGATACGAGAAAAGGTGATCCTGTAACTGTTCGCATTCTTGATGGCGCTAAACTTAACTCTGGAATGAAAATTGAAATGGTGTGCCCAGATGGTAAGAAAAAACAAATAGAGCTTAAATGGATTCGTGATCTAAACGGCAATACCATAGAAGATGCTTGTGAGAATATGATTGTCTCACTTCCTCCGATTGGAAGCGCTACTTGTAAAGCCTTAATCTTTGATATTAATAACCAGTAGATACTTGTAAAAGTTCGCCAGCTTCATTGATAGAAATTTCCATTTTTCCATTTCTAAAATTTAGAAGATATCCTTGATCAATCTTTTTGACAGAAGACTCTTTTATGACTTTTGCAAAATATTTAACAGCATCGGCTTCACTTATATTCTGAGCTCCTTGAGTGATATCCCTTAGAGCAGAGTTTGAAAAGTTGTTAACCATAGCATGCAGTTTTGTCGCTCTTAATTGTCTGGCATTAATAAGTGAGTTTCGATTGAAAAAAAGAGTATAAAAAGCATAGCGATCGTAAGTTGCTAGACCTTGAATCCCATCGATGAAGGCTGTTTGAGAGGCAATGATTGTTTCATCAATAAAGAGTTGATCCAATTCCTTATTAACTTGGTCAATAGTGTTCGCTAGCAACTCATCTCTTTTGGTAAGATCTGTTAGTTCAGATTCTGTAAAATGTTTATTTAAGGCAACTCGAACAACCGAAGCATTGTCACTATCTTCCACAACTTCCTTGCTGGCATTAACTACACCTAATTGATATTCAAACTTAAGATTATCTGATAGCGCTCCATTCATTAATTCGGTCAGGTAGTATCTTGTTGATTGAATATAGCTTAGCGCCGCATTCTTTTTATAAGTAAATCGATCTAAATAGTCTTTGCTGTTTTTTCTTTCTTGAATGACTCGGTTACTCCAAAGGCTTAAAAATTTTCTTGAATCCTCTCTGAATGTTTTAATCTCTTCAAAAGACATGTATTCGCTGTAGCTGAAATTTCCAGAGCCTTTAATTTTGCCCTTGATAGCAGTGATTTTTCCTTTATAACTTCCATCCATATAACGAATCATTTTTGCCGAAAAGTAAGCATGTCTTGCTTCATGGGACAGTGTTGTAAATCCTCGTTCCGTTAAGTTCGTCGAGATATCTTTACTTATATAGATATAGTTCTTTGATGGAGTGAAAGATCCTAATGATTTACTTTCTGGGTTATCAATATAAAAGACTCTTACGCCATCAAAGCGATTGGCGATATTTCTAACATAACGATTTATAACACTATGTTGGTTGGGAAGTATTTCTATCCCTAGCAGTCCATCTTCAACTTTTCTAATATATCTATAATCGATTCCTTGCTCATCAAAAGACTCACTGATTTCTATAATATTTCGCGGCATATCTGAAATACCGTTGTAAGTATATTCTTCGAAACTATTATTAACTCTTCTAATAATTGCCTGATGCATGCTTATGCATGATTGTTTAACTGCAGTTGAAGCTGGAGCTCGTCCTACTGGATTATGACTACATGAGACGAGCGTAAATAGTAAAAGAAGAACTCTATTCATCAGTCTTGTATCGGTATTTTATTGCCGTAACTGATGAAAATATAGCGGACTTAAATGGTCGAGTTAAGAGGTGAAATAGACAAATTTAACGGGGATACCACCATTGGAGAACTCTAAAAGCAGTTCATTACGACGATTAATCTTAATATCTTTGGGGATGAGAAGTGCTAAAGCAGCTGGCTTATAGCTCAATAGCTTTTCGACCGTGTGATTAAGAAAAGCGACCGGATTATCGAGTTTTAACCTAACACCGTAAGGTGGGTTCGCAATCATTATCACGCCCTGTGGAACTTCTAAATTCTCAAGGGCATTGGCCTTAATAAGCTTAGCCTGATCTTTTAAATTATGCGTAAGCGTTTCAAAAGTTTTTTCCTCAGATTCGACACAAATAATTTCATTCCAAGGAGAGTTTTCATCTGCTTTAAAATCAATTTCTTTTGTCATCGGAAAAGCTTGGTAAGAAAAAAAGCGGTTTTTACTGAGTTTATTCCAGTCAAGAGCTTCTCTGGCGAAAACACCACTACCACTCATCGGATCGCATAGGATGTTGTCACTACCAACTTTATCTTTAAGCGCGCGAAGACAAGCATAGGCATAGGTTTCACGAAGAGGCGCCATACCAACCCAATTTCTCTCAGCTCTGCGCTCAAGTCTTTCACCACTTGTATCAATACTAAGGGTGAGTTCATCGTCTTTAAAGCGAAGATAAAGTGCGGGACAATGTTCTTTAACGATATCTTTTAGTCTTTCACTATCAACTTTCTTTGCTTGAGTGCCTTTAAAGAAGTCATGAATGCCATCGTGAGTTGCCTTTTTTATTTTTCGCTCATCAAATAATCTAGAAGCATGAGCTGTGACATTAATAAACTCAATGGCCGGAGCTTCGATATAGTACGGTCGCCAATCAAGAGCTTTGATCTTTTTATAGAGCTTAGGTAGATCGCGAACTTTTGATTGCATCAAGCGGTAAAGAATACGAGTTGGGATCTTGAGCGCATGGTTGAGCATAAAACCTGCTTGAAGATCCATATCAATTTCAAGTCCACCATGTGAAATTCGAACAATAGTGTCCGGGAACTTTTCGAGTAGTTCCTGACATGCTAGTTTCTCTAAACCTGGTGATACAACGGCATAATAAGACATGCCCTCTCATATCTGGATGCAACGTGAATGGAAAGCTGATTTTAGTACCAACGCCGATTGATGAAGAAAATACCTTAGATGCTAAGACTCTTGAGCTGATTCTTATCGGAATTGATCGCGGAGCTAAGTTTGCGATTGAAGATTTAAAGCCTGGTAGACGCCGTTGGCTTCGCTATGGGCTGCCAAGAGAACAAGTTGATAACTTCGTGCTTTATAATGAACATACTCGAGCTGAGGCGATCGAAGAGCTCTTAGGCCATCTTAAAAATGGTAAAGATGTTTTCTTGATGAGTGATGCTGGTCTTCCTGCTTTTTGTGATCCAGGCCGAGTATTGGTGGATCGTTGTCATCAAGACAATATCATCGTTAGTTCAACTCCCTTTTATAATTCAATTGCACTTGCAGTCGCGCTTAGTGGTTATGATCATGACCGTTTTGTTTTTGAGGGCTTTCTACCAATTAAAGAACCTATGAGGTCAGAGCGCCTAAAAGAGATAGCTGTTGAAAAGCGAAGCGTAGTCATTATGGATACTCCGTATCGCCTTAGTAAGCTTCTGAGTGAGCTCGATTCCAGTCTCAAAAATAGAGAAGTATGTTTAGCTTTGGAGCTTGGCATGCAGACTGAGGAAGTTGTCAGGGGGACGTCAGCTAGACTTAGAGATAAGTTTGACGGCCAAAAGCGACCTTTTGTCTTAGTAGTCTCACCTATGTTCTAGCACTTGCCTAAGTGCGTCGTAATGATCTTCTTCCTTGATTATGCTATGTGTAGTACTAGAGAAGGAGTTTATGACAAATATAATTCAAAATAGCTCTGATCAGCGTAAAGCCGATCACATAGCCCTGACCGAAAAAGCCCAAACAATGGCTTCTATGGTTGATTCGCGCTTTGATTATGAGCCACTTTTTAGCACCCATCCAAGTTCTGATGAGTGGCAAAGACCTACACAGTTTTTAGGCAAAACCTTGAAAGCACCGCTTTGGATTTCAAGCATGACTGGTGGAACTAAAGAGGCACTAACCATCAATAGAAACCTTGCCCAAGTTGCAAGCGAGTTTGGTTTGGGTTTTGGTCTTGGTTCGTGTCGCTCACTCTTAGATAGCAATGATCGTCTGAGTGACTTTAACTTTAGAGAAATCATAGGAGAGGAGTTACCTTTCTACGCTAATCTTGGTGTCGCACAAGTCGAGCAACTTCAAGCAAAAGCTGAAACACAAAAAATTCAAGCTTTGGTTGAAAAACTAAAAGTTGATGGACTCATCATTCATATCAATCCGCTACAAGAGTGGTTTCAACCTGAAGGTGATCGCTACACTAGGCCAGCGCTTGAAACAATCTCCAAGTTTTTAGATGAAGTCTCTTTTCCAGTTATCGTTAAAGAGGTTGGTCAAGGAATGGGACCAAGATCGCTTTTAGCGCTCATGAAGCTACCTCTAGCGGCCATAGACTTCGGTGCCTTTGGTGGAACAAATTTTTCAAGAATGGAGCTACTTAGGGACCTAAGTACTGAAAATGATAGGGAAGATGGCTTACAGTTTGTTGGACATACGGCAAGTGAAATGCTAAGTCATGTCAATCAGATTTTAGACTCAAAAAATAGTGATCTTAAGTGTCGCTCTTTTATAGTTTCTGGCGGAATTAGAAGTGCCATGCAAGGCCATGAACTAATTTCTAAGTGCCAGGGAAATGCTGTTTATGCACAAGCAAAACCATTTCTCGATCACGCCCGAGTCGGTATGGATGATCTTCGCAGTTTTGTTTTACAACAACTTTTGGAACTTGAAATGGCAAAGCGCTTTTTAGAAATACGCGCAAACTAGGAGCAGTGCAGATGGGACATATCTCCGGCTTTTCAAAAATGACCAAGTTAGAAAAAATCGAGTTCTTAGCTCGTGAGTTTTTCGACAACCCAGATCGTTCCAAAAAACTTCTTAAAAGTTTTTGGCATCCAGATGCTGACGCTCAAAAAATATTCGATGAATTCTCTGAAAATACACTAACAAACTTTATGTCACCTTATGGTGTTGTGCCTAATGTTGATATCAATGGAAAAACCTATTGTGTTCCATTAGTTATTGAAGAAAGTTCTGTCGTTGCCGCTGCAGCTAAAGCGGCTAAGTTTTGGAGCTCACGTGGAGGCTTTAAAGCAACTGTTATCTCAACAACAAAAGCTGGCCAAGTTCATATGATCTGGGAAGGTCAAGACGAACAAAAACTACAAAAGTTCTTTGAAGTTAATAAAGAAAAACTCATCGAAGA
>CAXBMT010000104.1:0-9040 GCA_963976925.1 uncultured Bdellovibrionales bacterium | reverse complement strand
CATTGGACAAGAATAGCCCTGAGCCTCTACGCGAGATAGAAATTTACGAGCAGACTTCTTTCGAGCAAATTTGGAGCAATTTATTGATTCATCCATTGATTCATCTATATAGTCACTAAAATCAATTTTTTTAACTTGTTCAAATTTTTGGTTATTACATGAAATATAAGGGCCGATATTATCATTCATAATATCAGGTCTAAGTTGAAGCATGTGATTCCAAAACCTCATGCCATTAAAATTTGCAGACAGATCAGCATAGCTAAAAACTCCTGTTGCTAAAATATTTCCACCAAAGATCGTTTTCTCGCCTCTGATGCCATATTTCATCACGCTCTTAAAGCTTCTATTTTTGAGATAATAACGTTTGAAATACTGAAATCCTCTACCAAATATATGCTCAAATTTATCAGTACCAACCCTTATGCCATTAATATTGACGAGAGGACCTAAAGCCAGAGGACTTTTCGCAGCAGCTGGACGGCCTAATAAGTATCCGTCGAGTCTATTCCAGTCAGCATAAACAGACTCTTTTAAAGCTATTTGATGACGTGGAAACTCTTTGTCATTGATCATATAGATCGTTAGCTCTCCGTTCTTATGATTGGCAAAAGCTTTTTGAAGTTCAGCGTAGAGCATATTCTCATCACACCCACTGTTTTCTAAACGCTTTAGAGCATCTTGTATATGTTGATTAGCCTTAGTGTTGACGATATCTTTTGTGTCTTCTAAGTCTAGGTGACGAGTTGTGAATTGATCTACCTCCGCACCATGCACAGAGGGGAGTAATTGGAGTATGCTGATTAGCACTGCAATTTTGAACTTCATAAGTCTTCCTTAATTAAATTTAAGGCAGTTTATCAAATACTAGAGTTTGTATAGAATAAGTGTAATTTTTATAGACAGGTAATCCATGGAATTTAAGAGCTATCACTTTCATTTATACTTCGCTTTTGACCAAGTAGAGCTAGCTACAGCAACTGCTAAGCAAATTGAGTCGGAATTTGATATTTTCGTCGGGCGTGTTTGGGATAGGCCAGTAGGGCCACACCCCATTGGTTCATGTCAAATTACGGTACCAAAAGAGAAGTTTGTCGATATCACCAACTGGTTGCTGGTTAATAGGAATGGGCTTGATGTTTTCATACATCCTGAAGGTGGAAATGATCTCATCGATCACAGAGATCATATTATGTGGATAGGTCAGTCCTATGAAATTAACTTAGATATCTTTAACAGTTAAACGCTTATGGGTTAGTTCGGTCCAATCTTGATCAATCTCTATTGCTGAAAAGGAGCGATCTAACTTTAAGCAGGCTTCCGCTGTAGAGCCAGATCCACTAAATGGATCTAATACTCTATCACCGACTTTACTGTAGTTTCTAATGAGTGGCTCAATGACTTTAAATATCTTGTGATTAGGATGGTTTTCCCACTTAACTGTACTATCGTCTTCATCGTAGTAAGAAACGATACTCCAGGTTTCAGATAATTCATTATTACTTTTTTCTGGCTTAGGCTGCCTTGAAAAAATAAGTGCAACTTCAAATAGTCTTGCATTCACTTCATTACCCGAGTTTACTTTTTGTGTGAGTTTGCACCACTGAAATTCTCCATAGAAGTGGTGATAGCCTAGCTCTTTAGCTACTTTCTTGATGGGATCTTTACCTAAGAAATTTGTCCATATAATCAGAGGCGCGTCTTCGTCTAGGTACTTTGTCGCATTTGATAACCATGCTTGAGTAAACTTGGTATATTCACGAACATTCTCATACCGAGTTACGTTTTTATGGTTTATTTTCGCCGTCTTTGGGTCTCTTAATTGACCGGTTTTTTTGTTCCTTCTTACAAGAAGACAATATGGAGGATCGGCCAAAAGAAGCTGTGCTTTAGTTTGTCGAAGAACAATCTCATAACTTGACTGTAGCGTTGAATCGCCTTGAGTGTGAAAACTCACTCCATATTTTGTAGAAATAGTGAGATAGTCCTTTTTTTGATTTTCCATAAATATTTCACCTTCATTTTCGTTTATAAATTATATATCAAGTTAATGGCCATTGACTTGATGAATTATCGAAAGCTACTTTATAACTAGCTAAGTTGAATGTTTTCAGTAATATATTAGAGAGTTAATTGAACAGTCTTGATGTTGAACGATGGATTTCTGACCATTATGACGAACATTGCCATAAAGTTAGAGGGTAGAGATTTTCTAAAATGACAGAGCAAAAAAATAATCCACTTCACGGTCTCACTTTAGAATATATCTTAACCAGATTAGTTGAGCTTTATGGATTTGAGGAATTATCGGAACATATCAATATTAAATGCTTTTCAGAAAACCCAAGCATTAAATCAAGTTTGAAATTTTTAAGAAAGACAGAGTGGGCTCGAAAGAAAGTGGAGAAACTATATTTAATAAGTCTCGACTAATCAAAGAGTTCAGCAAGGTTTCTCAAATAGCCCTTCATAATTAGTCCATATGAAAACTCTAGTAAGCCAGAAGGGAGATTTGCTCCAAGAGTTTCACGGCTCATTGCTCGATCAAAAACTACGGTATAGGTAAAGCGTGTTTTGCTTTCGGATACAACTTCAACCTCTCTAAGGCTGCTTAAAAAGTATTTTGCATCCAAAGGTGTTTGATAAAAAGCCTTTTTGTTCTCGATAAGCTCCATAAGAACAGTCTTAGTAATAAAGTTTTTTCTAAGTCCTATATGGGCATCTTCTGTAAAAGTTGTTCCAACTTCGAAGGCTCCATCCGCTTGCATATCGTTAACCTCAGTTCTCCATGTATCGTCATTTAAAGTGTTCGAAACATGGATGTAAACGTCTTCAATCTTTTCATTAATTAAAATAGACTTTGAAATCGTTACATAATCTTTCGCCATACACGTAAGTGAAGATAGAAACATACTAACTAAAACTAGGGATTTCATTTTATCTCTCCTCTTATTCAGAGTTAAGTCCATACTTTAACTTTAGCTTTGCATAATCACTATTATTTTTAAAGCTGTTAAGCTTTTCATTAAAGACTTCAACATTTTTTTTGCTATTTGGTTTCGCTTTTGAAAAGCAGGTAAAGTAAGGGGCAGAGTAAATTTCTCTATAATTAAAGTCCTCTATAAATTTATAATCTTTTTTGAGTTCACGTATAACAACTCTAAAAGAGTAAATTGCATCGATTCTTTTAAGCTCAAGCATTTTCAAAAGGTTTAATTCATTCGAATGTGCTATTGGTTTAATTCCAACTTTAATGAGCTCTTGCTCAAGGGTGTAGCCTCGCACAACCCCAATTTTTAGGTCTTTGTATTCTTCTAGTTTTTTAAAAGGAAGTTCATTAAGAGAGAAAAAGCCAATTGAGTTTCTGCCAATTTCATCAGAAAAATAAAACTCCTCCGAACGTTCCTTATTAAATGAACAGCTACAAAGTCCGTCAAACTCGCCAGTTTTCGCTTTAAGTAGGGCTCTTTTCCAGGGTAAGAACTCAATGTTGAGATTAAGATTTGTTTGCTGAAAGACGTGCTTTAGAACCTCAACGTCAAAGCCCAAATGACCATCAATAGGGTTTTCAATCTTGAGTGGTGGAAAGTGATTGCATGCCATCTTTATTGGCTCGCCAAGTACAATATTAAAAGCACTCAAGCTAAGGAGAATCGTGATTAATATTAATACTTTCACTGCACCATTATTTTCAATAATTATTATAGATCTGATCATAGATTCATAAGTAAATATTGGAAAGAGTTTAGAGAATGACATGCGTTAAGTGATTATTTTTACTATTTTGCATTGTTTCTTTAAACGCTTAACGCTATAAAGCATCACTTCATTTATACAGATTAAATCCGGGACAAGCATTCATGATTTTCGATATTAAGCAGTTCAAAGACATCAATTATAAAACCGAAATTCTGTCAGGCTTAACCGTCGCTCTCGCGCTTGTTCCTGAAGCCGTTGCTTTTGCATTGATTGCTAATGTAGCTCCTCTTGTTGGTCTCTATGCGGCTTTTATGGTTTGTCTGATCACTTCGATTCTTGGTGGACGTCCTGGAATGATTTCTGGTGCAACCGGAGCCCTTGCTGTTGTGATGGTTTCCCTGGTTCAGGCTCATGGAATTGACTACCTATTTGCGACTGTTGTGCTTATGGGAGTGATTCAAATCTTGGTCGGAGTTTTAAAGTTTGGACGATTTATCAGACTTGTACCTCAACCTGTCATTTACGGGTTTGTTAATGGACTAGCTATCGTTATTGGTTCAGCTCAATTTGCACAATTTAAAGTAACAAACTCTGTTGGAGAGACGAGTTGGATGACAGGCTCGCCCCTTTATTTAATGCTTGGTCTTGTGGCTTTAACCATGATTATTATTCACTTTTTACCTAAGTTAACTAAAGTCGTACCATCTTCACTGGCAGCCCTGTTGATCGTATCAGCTGGTGTTATCTTTCTAAATCTTGATACTCGCACAGTGGGAGATCTTGCATCTATTAAGGGGGGCTTTCCTCCTTTTTATCTTCCATCAGTTCCTTTTAATCTTGAGACGCTGAAAATAATTTTTCCATATTCTCTAATTCTTGCAGTCATAGGGTTAATTGAATCCCTATTAACCTTGACTCTTATTGATGAAATTACCGAAACAAGAGGTAATGGAAACAAAGAGTGTACGGCGCAGGGAATTGCTAACGTCGTTACTGGATTCTTTGGTGGTATGGGTGGTTGTGCCATGATTGGACAATCAATTATCAATGTAAGCTCAGGTGGTCGCTCAAGACTATCTGGTATCGTTGCCGCAGTATCGCTTCTTTCTTTTATCATGTTTGCATCAGAGCTTATTGAAAAGGTTCCAATGGGAGCCTTAGTTGGTCTAATGTTTATGGTTGCTATCGGTACTTTTGAATGGGGAAGCTTTAGGATTTTAAACAAGATCCCAAAAAGTGATGCCATTATAATTTTTGCTGTGACGATTTCGACAGTGATCTTCGATTTGGCCATCGCAGTCGCTATTGGTGTTGTTATTGCCGCTTTAGTATTTGCTTGGGACAACGCTTTAAGAATTAGAGCGAGAAAATATGTCGATGACAAAGGTGTAAAGCACTACGAAATTTATGGACCACTTTTCTTTGGTTCGATTGCGACCTTTAATGAGAAGTTTGAACCAAATGAAGACCCAATCGATGTCGTCGTTGATTTTAAGGAATCAAGAGTCGTTGATCACAGCGCTCTTCAGGCCCTAAACCAGTTAACAGAACGTTACTCTAGAATTGGAAAACGTATTTGCCTTAAACATCTGAGTCCCGATTGCGTTAAGCTTTTAGGCCGTGCGGGATCTATGGTTGAAGTGAATATGTATGAGGATCCAGAGTATACAGTGATGGCGGATAGCTAAAAGAATTTACTCTTCCTCGTCCGACTCATCTTCTTCAAGGTTATGATAAACCGTAACAACGTCTTCATCCTCTTCAAGCATATCTAAAAGCTTATCGACTTGTTCGAGAGTCTCATCACTCACTGATTTTGTAGTGAGAGGAATACGTACAAGAGAAGCTTCTTCAGGTGTGAGGTTTAGCTCTTGAACTTTTTCTTGAATACTTCCAAACGCTTCCATTGGGCCTGTGACTTTAAACATGTCTTTTTGCTTTTCAACGTCTTCGGCTCCACCATCAATCATAGAGAGAGTGAACTCATCCTCATCAACTCCATCAACAGGGATGGTAAAGACTGACTTATGATCAAAAACAAACTGTAGAGAGCCTGTGACACCAAGAGAGCCATTGCATTTTCTAAAGTAGCTTCTGACATTTGAGACAGTACGAGTAGGGTTATTAGTTGAAGCTTCAATGAATACAGCGACACCATCTGGAGCATAGCCCTCATAAGTTATATCTTCGTAGCCGACTCCGTCAGAGCCTTGTCCCTTCTTGATCGCTTTATCAATATTGTCTTTAGGTACATTGAATTTCTTTGCGCGCTCAACCGCAACTTTAAGTAGGAAGTTAGAGCCAAGATCAGGTCCACCTTTCTTTGACGCCATAAAGACATCTTTAAGCATGCGTGTGTATAAAGCTGCACGGGCTTTGTCTGCAGCACCTTTTTTATTGGCAATTTTGGCCGACTTTCTTCCCACAATTCATCCTAGATAAGTTTCTTAAGAATTTAACCAAAAACACAGAGATTTTCTATCTCTTATATGGTCAGTTTTGTTTGAATATTACAATTGTAATGCAGTGAGTAGATAGGCTGAAGAGGTGTAGCCGAAGAAATCAGCTACACCATTAAACTAACTAATTAATAATATCTTTCGAAACAGCTTAGACCGTATTCACCACGGCTATTACGGTAGTTCCTCTCACTTTGGCATTGGCTATTAGCATCTGCACAAGCTTGTGAGCGATAGTATGAGGTGCCAGTGAATGTTCTTAGAGTATATCCGTAACGGTCTTGAAGGTTATAAGTACAAGACTCTTGGCCTGGATATGGATATCCACCACCGTTGCCTGGATTATATCTGATTGTTTCACAACGATAGTATCTATAACGTGAGTTAGAGATACGATCGCGATTACAATCTCTAAGTGCATCTCTACAAGCTTCATTTCGTCCGTAACCAGTACCTCTATAAGTTCTGATGTTGGTATTACCGTTCGTCATTGCGACAGTACAGCTGTCTGCATAACTAGCGTAAGAAAATGAAAAAAACATAGCAAAAGCTAATAAGAACTTCGTCATGATAATCCCCCCACATGATGTATTCATTGAGTATTATGAAGAATGGAGGATTTAGCCAAATACAATTGTAAAAAGGATTGAAAATTTGGCTGTTTGTAAGATTATTTTTAGAAATGTAAGACGAAATGGAGTCAAAATGCCTCCGTAGTTGGACTCTTTGTCGGATTTTTACGAATCAATTGTATCTAATTATTATATTAGTTAGGAATATCTATCTCAGTATATAGATGTGCTGGGGATTTGTAATTATTTCAAACCTCTCAATAAAATAGCGATGAAGTGGTATACCGCTTTATCTTAAATTAGGGACTTACTTATGAAGAATATAATCCTAGCAGCATCTTTAATGTGTAGTTTGAGTCTATCAGCTTCGGTTTGCCAAAAGTTTCAAGAAGGTGATTTTGACTATTCTAATTACTCTGGTGGAATTGAACTAACTAAAGAAATTTGGAAGACGATTGATGTTGTTGCGTCGTTTCCTTATGAGCGTTGTAAAGATGCCATTAGACAATCCACCATTGAGGTTGATGGCGCTAATTATATTGTTTTTCGCTCAGTAGAAGACGAGTGCGACGGTGGTAATACGTACGGATCAATTTATACTGAAGATCTAAAAACTCCAATTGCTCACATCTATGACTCTGATATTTATTGCGAAGAAGATTGGCGTGAGGATGAGAGAGCAGTTCATCATAAATGCGATCTTCAAGCAGAAGCTCTTGCTGAGTCGAAATTGAAAGAGTTTGGCTTAGACTTTAAAGCTGTTAGTTCAAGTATTGAACTTCGCACACCATACTCATACTCACATATATTCGTTGAAGGGATTGTGACAAGTCATGGAAACAAAAGCGCAACAGTTAAAGTCTTAACAGCACTTAAAAGTTGTCAGTTTGCGTCCGTCTCAATTTCAAGTCTTAGGCTATAATTGTCGAAGGCTTTTACCAAATTAGTTTACTTTTTACCCAAA
This sequence comes from uncultured Bdellovibrionales bacterium, assembly GCA_963976925.1. Lineage (GTDB taxonomy): Bacteria > Bdellovibrionota > Bacteriovoracia > Bacteriovoracales > Bacteriovoracaceae > UBA4207. The sequence goes on along the minus strand of CAXBMT010000104.1, from coordinate 1,346 downwards.
CCCATTTGCTTGGCCATAGTAAATGGGTTGATTTTTTTGGGTATCAATCTAGGCAGGAGACTTGTTGGGCCTCGAATTCTGCACTTAACGCTTCCATCTTCTTGTGATCATAACTGTCCATTTTGTATTACTGATATTCATGGAAAGGGGAGTTTGAAAGGTCGCTCCGTCTTGTCCTATGAAAAAATTATTGAAACAATTGATCAATCACTTAGCGATCTTACGCTAAAGTTTAACTTCACTTCAAACGGTGAACCAATGCTTTATCCACAATTGGAAAAGCTAATTCTCTATATCAAATCAAAGAGTAGAGGCAATGCAGATATCCAGATCATTACAAATGGCACAAGTATAAAAGAAGATAAGATCGATTTTTATAAAAGAAATAATGTTTCCTTTTGGCTTAGTCTTCACTCATGTGAATATGAATCATGGTTAAAAGTTCATAGACCAGTTCATAACCAGAGACTGAAGTTTGATAGTCTACTAGAAAATATAAAAAGGATGAACGATGCTGGCATAAAGTTAACAGTTCATTGTGTTGTTACTAATCTAAACTATAGCGACTTAGATAAAATCCCTGAATTTATAAGGCGTAATGGAGTTAAAGATTTTTCTTTGACAAGATTAATCGACAACCCTGAGTTACAGCTTAGTAAAGAGCAAGAGTCCCAATTGGGCCTGACTCTTGTAAGTTTAAAAAATCAACTTAACCAAGCTAGGGTACGGCATAACTTAGATGGCTTTGAAATAATGTTGCATGATACTCAAGATTCTCAAGACGCTAATGAGGACTCTTCTTTCTATGAAGAAAATAAATGTTATATAAGCTTTCTGATGAAACCCGTAACCGATGAAGGGTTTATTAAGAGTTGTAATGCTGGCTATGTGCTTGGGACTGTATTTGATCGATCAATTAATGATAAAGAAAAGTCATTTCGCAATGCTGGCCTTGATATCAAAAATCTTGGTGGAGTGGTAGATGGTTGCAATTGTGAATCGTGCCCGCAGCTTGTGATGAATAAAATTGCAAATAAATATAAGCTCATCTGAGCTATCTAACCCACCAAGCCCAACGAATAAAAACTATCTGAAAAGCAACTCTTCCCCAAAGCAAATACGGAGAGCTAATACCGAACATTGGAATTTGATTAATGGCGATATGGAGATGAGCTGGGATTATCGCTATGAAATATAGACTGGTAAGTACAGCGCTTATATTTCTACTTCTATCCATCACCAGACCTACAGCCAGCAATAACTCAAGAATACCGGTGAGGATAACTATCTCAAGATGAAAGGGTATATAAGGTGGCATGGCCGGCATGAAGACTTGAGAATCTTGA
>CAXBMT010000103.1:0-9076 GCA_963976925.1 uncultured Bdellovibrionales bacterium | reverse complement strand
TCTGCGATCTCAACGTTTGGGCCAATGATTGAGAAAGGACCAATGGATACATTTTTCGCAATCTTTGCTTCAGGTGATACTAAAGCTGTCTCATGAATTGAAACACTCATAACTTATTTCCTTTTAAATGCAATTTGTGCCAAGACAGAACACTCACTCATCAATTCGCCAGCAACATGAACCTGACAGTCGAAACTATTGATAGGTCCTCTAACCTTAGTGGCTTTACACGTGATCACTAGGTCCATCGTAGGCAATATTGGCTTTCTAAATCTTGCCTTATCCACACCAAGAAGAGCGACATCCATTTCTTGATTGTAGGGATCTTCACATACAAGAAAGTAAGAAAAGCTAGCAGCTTGTGCCATCATCTCAACCTGAACAACGCCAGGAAGAATTGGTTTTCCAGGAAAGTGACCCGCAAAAATGGGGTGATCTTCTCTAGCATGCCAATGTGCTGTTACAAGAGAGTCGATAATTTCTTTTGGAGTTAAGAACTGCCCTTCAACAACAGGTGTAGCAGGAACAACTTTTTCGACACCATCTATAAATAGAAAAGGGTCTCTATGAGGTAAAAAGTTTAATACATTTTCTTTACTTACTAACATGCTAACTATCCTTTAGGTTTTAATGATTGCTGCCTAAGCCATGCAACCCCTCTTAGCCATTCCTTAATCGGTCTGGCCGGATGACCACCAACGACACTTGAATCTTCTATATCCGCATTCACCATAGCGTTGCCAGCAATCTGACAAGCCTTACCGACTGTAACTCCATTGCCAACAGCTGCCTTGCCACCGATGACTGTATAGTCTCCAATGACTGCGCTGCCACCAAAAGCCACATGACCACATATGATGACACCTGCTCCAACTTTGCAGTTGTGAGCAATCTGAACATGGTTATCGACTTTAGTTCCTTGACCAATTAATGTTGGACTAAAAGTCCCTTGATCAACACAAGAGTTAGCACCGATCTCAACATTGTCTGAAATTTCAACGCCACCATAATGCCAGACCTTATGATGAACACCTTTATCAAAGTTATATCCATAGCCGTCAGCACCGATGACCGTGCCAGAATGGATACGTGCATTCTTACCAATTTTAGTAAAAGGATAGATTGTTACGTTTGAGAATATTTCACTACCCTCAGAGATATGTGTTGGTCCTTCGATTACACAACCCGCATGAACTTTGACATCTGCTTCGATTGTTACACCGTGGCCTAGGAAAACTCCCTGAGCAATATAGCTTGATGGATCAACTATAGCTGAACCATTTTGACGACCATCATGCCAACAATTCAACTCTTTAGATTTATTGTCGTAAAAAAGCTTGGAAAGTCTGTTCATACTAACCGGAATATTCGCGGTACTAGTAAGAGAGAGAACTTTACCTTTAAGAGTCTGTGCATCTGCCACAATCTTCTCGAGCACGATAACGTGAACCTTCGAGATATCTTTTAATTCAGAGAATTTTTTCAGGAATTTTTTGTCACCGAGAACAACAAGACAGTTGTCACTTAAGTGATCAAGGTCAACCAACGTAGAAACATCATTAGCTGAAGGTGCTTCTAAAACTTTCAAATCAGGATCTGTGACTTTTAACTGTTCAAAATTCATGAGCGGTCCAAAAACAAAAGGGAACGCACTAGTCGTTCCCTATTTTTATCAAACTAAAACGAGGTGCTTACGATTGAACTTAAGTAATATCTTTACTTGAACTTTTTATCGTAGGCTTTAATCACATCATCAGTTAAATCTTTTTCGTCTTTTGCATAAACGATTGGAGCCGTTGAAGATTCATAAGTCATATCAACACTTGCTGACTTAGAAACATCGTCGATGATTGATTTTACACGATCAAGAATTGGCTTTTTCATTTTGTTTTCCATTTCTTGAATTTCTTTTTGATAGCTCATTGATTTTTGCTGAAGAAGAATGATCTTTTCTTGAATCTCTTGTTCTTTCTTAGCTTTTGCTTTGTCGTTCATCACGACACCTTGCTTTTGAAAGTCTTCTTGCATTTTTCTAATAGACGCTTCTTCTTTTTGAAGAGAACCCTGCTTTTTATCAAACTCTTTCTTAAGTTCATCACGAACTTTCTTTCCCTGCTTAACGCTAAGGAGAACTTTTTGAATGTCTACCTTTCCAAGAACAACTGCATGAGCTGCAGGTGCAACGAGAGTAAGGGCAAGTAATACAACTGATAATATTTTCATATCTAACTCCAAATACTTCTTAGTAGATAAATCTTTAAAACTAGAACAATTGTCCAATATCGAAGTGGAATTGGCTACCAGCATCTGTAGCTGAAGGGTTTATTGGGTAACCAAATTCGAATCTTAAAACACCAATTGGCGAGAACCATCTAAATCCAAAACCGTAGTCCATTTTCAGATCAATTTGGTCAACTTTCCCCGCATCACCTGCGTCAAAGAATACAACCCATTTAAGTCCCGCTTCACGAGCAAGTGGATGCTCAAATTCAAACGTTGTATAAGTGGCGAAGAGAGCGCCAGCATTAAAGACTTCATCTCGACCGGTGCTGGCATTAGGAACAGTACGCTTTGGACCAACCGCTTCAAAGTCATAACCACGAAGATTTCGTGCCCCACCCAAAGTTAGTTTTTCAGTTCTTGGGATTTTTTGACTTCCAACTCTCTCAAGTTTGGCCGCATAAAGTCGTGATCTAAAGACTAAGTCACCAACAAGATTCCAGTAGTGTCTGCCATCAACTTCGTTAAGCCACCACTTCTTATCTCCACCAATACCTGCATATTCAGTTGAAGCAGAAAGATAGTAACCAGCAGTAGGTTCAAACATATTATTTCTTTTATCCATGAGAACAGTTGTTCTCACAGATGATGCAATACCATTTTCTATCGACTCATCAATTGTCGGATCTTCAAGAGCACTAATTTGTGTATCTTCCAACTGATAAGTTAAGAACAGTCTTGTATAATCAAAAATTGGGTAACCAACTCTAATATCAAAACCTTTACGTTTGAAACTAAAGCTATCAGAGGTCGTATTATTAGTTCTAAAGATATCAAAGCCAGCAGTCCATTTTGTATCCATCAAATAAGGTTCAGTAAATCCGACGTTGAACGTTTGATTTTGATCAGCAAGTGAAAGACTGAATGATAGATTTTGACCTAGACCTCTAAAGTTATTTTGAGCAATAGACGCTTGAAGAAAGCCACCAGTAGCTGTTGAGTAACCTGCACCGAGTGAAATTTGTCCCGTATTTCTCTCTTTAACTGAGATCTCAACGTCTAGGATATCGTCACGACCTGGAGGAGTAACTGTGGTGAAAACGACACTTCCAGGCTCAAAGAAACCAAGGCGGTTAACATTCTCTTTTGATTGTCTAAGAGCTGTACCAGAAAAACGAACGCCTTCTTTAATTTTTAATTCACGACGAACAACTTTATCGCGTGTCTTGGTATTCCCTTTAACAATAATCTTTCCAAAGTAAGCAATCTTACCTTTTTCAAAAGAGAATTCGACATTAACTTTATTTTCACCTGGGACAACTTCAAGAGTACGAAGTACGTTGGCAAAGGCATAACCTTCGTCCTGATACATTTCAGTTAATAGCTGAATGTCTTGTCTTAAGAGTTCTTCCGAATAGGTCGCATCACTTTTTAGCTGAATCTTCTCTCTTAAGTCTTCTTCTGGAAATAAAACCTCTCCAATAAATTTAACGCGATTAACACTGAACTGAGGTCCTTCTTGAACCTTTACAGTGATAAAAACCCACTTTTTATCATCAGAAACAGTAATTTCAGGAGTTGCTACATTGATCTGAAGGTAGCCTTTTGTTTTATAGAAATACTTAAGACGTTCAATATCGGTCTGAAAGTTAAACTCTTTAAAGTTGCCTGAACCTGACATCCAAGAGAAGTAACTCTCCTCTCTCGTCTCCATAATATCTTTTAACTGTGAGTCACTGAAAGCTTTATTGCCCAAGAAAGCGACTTTCTTAACTCTAACTTTGTCGTACTCTTTAATATCAAAAACAAGTTCAACGTTTTCGTCATTAATCTTGTTAACTCTAAAGTGAACAGATGCTAGATAAAAACCTTTTTCTTCGTAGAGCTTTTGCAATGAGATGACATCACTTTGGATCGTACTAACATCAAGAATAGCAAAAGGCTTAGTTTTCACTTTTTCTTTAAAGTCGTCTTCAGAGAGTTCGTCATTACCCTTGTAGGTAATTTTTGTAATGATTGGTTTTTCTTGCACCTTGAAGACTAAAATATCTCTACGGCCTTTCTTTTCTTGGTGAGCTTCAACTTGCTCAAAGAACTTCATACTATAGATTTTTTCTAAATCACGTTTGATCAAATAATTATCAAGCTTCATGCCTTTACGTGCACTGATCTTTTCAAGCACGGCTTCTTTTTCAACTTTCTTTAAGCCGCGAATTTCAATTCCATCAATTTTAAAAAGGTTTTTTCTAGGCCCTAAATCTTGGATATTTGTAGATTGCGCAGAAGCGATATTAACAAAAGACACCATCCCAAAGATGATACTGATGATAAAAATACACAGGAGTGAAACTGGCTTAGAAATTGTGCCAGCTTGGCCTTTGTATGGCATTGCGTTTGATCCTCAAAATAGTCAACTGCATTCAAAACGAAATTAGTCTGGAAAAAGTAGCAAGAACCCCACGATCTTTAAAGGATTTTTCCTATATTCAAGATCTTGAATCAATGCACAATTTGACCGTCTCTCATCTCAATCTGCTTGTTAAAACGCGACGCAACGTTTCTATCGTGAGTCACAACAATAAGCGTGGTCTGTTGCTCATGTGCAAGTTTCATTAAGAGATTAACCACGATCTCAGTATTATTTGAATCGAGATTACCAGTCGGCTCATCGCATAGAAGAAGCTTTGGCTGAAGAGATAGTGCTCTAATGATATTAATTCTTTGCTGCTCTCCGCCAGAAAGTTGGTAAGGAAACTTATCGAGTAAATTAGAAACACCTAGCTGTTTTGATAGCTCCTCAACCCTAGCCTCAACATCCTTAGTATTTTTTGCAGAGATCTTTGAAGGTAAAAGAATATTGTCGCGACAATTAAGAGAATTCAATAAAAAGTGAAATTGAAAAACAAAGCCTACGTCTGTACCGCGGTACCTAGCTAAGTCATCATCACTTAAAGAGTTCAAGTTACGTCCATCAACTAAAACCTGTCCTTCATCTGCTCGATCAAGTCCACCGACAAGATAAAGTAAAGTTGATTTACCTGAACCGGAGGCACCGGTTAAGGCATATTGACCACCTTTTTCGAATATAAGAGAAGCTCCATTTAAAGCTTTCACTTTTCCATAGTGCTTAGATGCTGATTGAATTTCTATATGATGGGAAGACATCTTAGGAAAACTCCTTTCTGAGTCCTTGAAGGACAGGGCTTCGCTTAATCTGGCGCATAGAAAAACTAAGAATAAGAGCGATCCAAATCAGTGCACCGAATGAAACCATTAAAAAATCTTGCAGCTTTAAAACCGGATCGATTGAAGAAACATAATAAATGTCTCCCGGTAAAAAGCTTGGGCCATAGTTTGCGATCAAAAAACTAAAAAATCTCTCAAAAACTAAAGCAAGCAGGCTTGATACAAGCCAGAGAAGAGTCACAAGGACCTTCATGCCAGAGGCTAAAGAGTTTTGTGACATGCCAAGGGCTTTAAAAAGAAATAATTCTTGTGAGCGGCTTTCAGATAAAAAGATAATAAAGGCAGCAGCATTAATGATGGCAATAACAACTATGACTTGAAGAACAAGCCCAATCATAACTTTCTCTGCCTTAACTGCTTGTAATAAAGTCTTAAACTCTGACCAATATGGCTTAATTGTATAATCAGCACCAATCATTAAACGAAGTTCCTCAATTGTCGTGCTTAGCTGTTCAACAGTTGTGTGTGGATTCATTTTAACAATTACAGAATTGACTACGTTTTCTAGACCTAATGACTTTTGTAAAAATGATAAGTCTGCATAAGCAAACCTTTCATCTTTTTGATAGATTCCGTGACCGACTTCTCCTGAGACTCTAAATGGGGTTAAAGTAGGAAGCGCGGACAGGGATGAGTTTCCTTGTGCAAAAGAGAGAACGACTTGATCTGACTCTTTGGCATTTAAAGATTGGGCCAATACTCTTCCAAGCACAACTCCTTGATTGAGCTGCGGCAGATTTAGGCTTGTAACAGATTGAAAGTCACTAGTCTCGACACCTCTAAGTAGAATCCCTTTTCCTTTGCCATCTTTTAAAGCGAAGGCTTCGAGCTGTAAAAGTCCAGTGTGAGCTTCTGCTCCAACAGTTGCTAATGCATCTGCAAGCTTTTGATCCGGAGTAAAAAAACCGTCTCGAGAATAGATTGAAAAATCACCAATTGTTTTTCTAAGCCCTTGCCTCATGGTTCCTTCAAAACCATCCATTAGCCCAATTGTTGCTAGGATAACGGCCATAGAGAACGCTAGGCCTAGAACAACCCCTAGGGCAAACTTAATTGAGGCTCTTCCTGATAGTAGAATTTTCAACAAATTAATCACTTCATCTCACCATCATCTCGAATGGTTTCTCCACTGACACTCCAACGAAGAAATGCATCCATAAAGCCATCAAGATTTCCGCCTAAAACTTTGTCTGTGTTTGAACTTTCAAAACCTGTGCGATGATCCTTAACCATTTTATAGGGATGAAGAACGTAAGAGCGAATTTGTGCTCCCCAACCAATTTCTTTTTTTCCTGCTTCTGCTTCATCAAGCTTTTCTCGACGCTTGGCCATCTCAAGATCATAGAGTCTCGACTTTAAGACTCCCATAGCACGTTCTTTGTTTTTTAACTGCGATCTCTCGGCCTGACAGTTCACCACAATATTCGTTGGGATATGGGTAATCCTCACCGCAGAGTCTGTTGTATTAACCGATTGCCCACCAGCACCTGAAGATCTAAACACATCAATACGTAGATCTTTATCAAGGATTTCAATATTGATGGAGTCATCAACTTCGGGTGTTACATAAATTGATGCAAAAGATGTATGTCTTCTGGCTTGTGAATCAAATGGAGAGATTCGAACTAAACGGTGAACACCTGATTCACTTTTTAGTTGTCCGTAGGCGAAGTTTCCCTCAACTAAAATCGTAGCACTTTTAATTCCAGCAGAATCACCTGGCTGCTCATCCATCATAGTTAGTTTAAATTTCTTATGTTCGGCCCAATGAATCACCATACGCTCGAGCATACTTGCCCAGTCACAGGACTCAGTTCCACCAGCCCCAGCGTTGATACTGACAATGGCATTATTGGGATCAACTTCATCAGACAGAAGGACTTTCTGCTCGGCCTTAGAGAACATCGATAAGAAATTTTCTGCTACCGAGACAGCTTCAGTCGCCGAAGCCTCATCACCTTCAGCGGCGAACTCAACTAGGACCTCAAATTCATCATAAGCAGTTTTAAGATCTTCATATGTATCAACGACATCTTTTAAAACAGATTTTTCTTTTTGAATTTTTGAAGCATGTGTAGCGTCTTCCCAAAAGCCATCAAGGGCTTCCATATCACTTATTTCTTTGATTCGATTGGTTTTCCTAGAAACGTCAAAGAGACCTCCGTAGATCCTCCAAACGATCATCGAACTCACGCATTTCAGAGCGCATCTCATCTAGTTTAATTTTAATTGCGTTATCCATTCTTCCCCCAGCCAATTTGCTCATATGCTTTTTTCACAAGAGCATTTTCGTGGCCTTGCATAATTTTTTCTTCTTCTAAAGAGAGTTCGTGGTCGAATCCAAGCAAGTGCAAAAATCCATGGATAAATAAGTGAACAATTTCTTGCTCCCATGTCACTTTGTATTCCTTACTTTGAGAAAGTGCCACTTCTTGGCAGATAAACATATCTCCAAGCTCAAGCTCATGTGGTAGACCAAATTCACTCTCTCTTAGATCATCATGAACTGGAAAACTTAATACATCGGTGGCGTAGTCTTTATTTCGCCACTCACGATTCAGTTTTCTAATTTTTTGTTTTCCACATAGAAGCAGTGACAAATCAAAAGACTCAACACCTTTTAGATTAACCCCATGTTTAGCCTTTTTATTAAAGCTAAAAGCAGAACAAACATTAGAAGCGGCTTTTAAGGCAGCTTTTAAGCTTTTATAGTCTTTTTCCTGCAACTTAACGCTGCAGCTAAAATTTAGCCTAATTTTTGAAATGTCTGTAGCTATGGTATCACTTTGCATTGTTAGCTATCATAGCGGATATCAATTGCTATGGGCAAAGGAAGACTTATGAATGAAGAAATCTCTCGTCTTAAAAAAGTTGTCGCACAGCTTCGTGACCCTGACGGAGGTTGCCCATGGGACCTCAAGCAAACTCATCAAACTTTATTGCCCTTTCTCATCGAAGAATCCTATGAATTCATGCAGGCAGTCGAAGATCAAGATATTCCAGAAATGGAAGAAGAGCTTGGAGATGTACTTTTACAAGTTGTTCTTCATTCTCAATTAGCTTCTGAAAAAGGAAGCTTTGACTTTGAGTCTGTGGCAAAAAAGCTGTCTGACAAAATGGTGCGCCGCCATCCCCATGTTTTTGCCAATGGAGATGCTAAAACTTCAGAAGAAGTTAAGCAAAAATGGAAAGAAATTAAGGCCACTGAAAAAGAAAAAAAATACGCTATTGATACCAATGATCTCGCGGCTCCAGCTTTAACGAGTAGTTTTAAAATTGGCGCTAAAACCAAAGATTTAAATTTTGATTGGGATGATGCTGCTCAAGTTTCTTATAAAGTAGAAGAAGAATGGCAGGAACTTAAAGAAGAGCTCATGCTAAGTAAAATTAATAAAGATCGAGTTAAAGAAGAGCTTGGAGACTTTCTTTTTTCTGTGGCACAACTTGCAAGACATCTCGATGTTGATCCTGAACTAGCCCTAAGAGATGCCAATAAGAAGTTTGTTCGTCGTTTTAATCGAATTGAAGATAAGATTAAAAGTGAAGGTAAAGACTTTAGCGACTTTGACCAAATGGAACTTGATCATTATTGGAACCTGGTAAAGACCGA
>CAXBMT010000102.1:0-9089 GCA_963976925.1 uncultured Bdellovibrionales bacterium | reverse complement strand
CAACTGCTAGAGGCCGAGCTGGCACTTGGAAACATGAAGCTTATTCAGCTTCACCGTGAGTGGATTAATGAGCGCATGTATCCTTGCATCTTTTTTAACCCTGAAAAAGTCGATGTCCTTAGAAGTGGAGATGCTTGGCTATCCACAACACCAGAGGTTCCTGGTACCAAGTCTTTTGAGAGCGCTTTTCCAAGACTTTGCACTTGGGCCTGCTTAAATCATAAAGAATCAAAAAAAGAAATTTTTGTCATCAACACTCACCTTGATCACGTAAAAGACGAAACTCGCTCGCATCAAATTGATGTGGTTATTGAAACAATCAAAAAAGAGAATAATCAAAATCTTCCCGTCGTTCTTTGTGGTGACTTTAACGAAGATCCACTCGGTCAAGTACGATCAAAAATCGATCAACATTTAGATTTTAAAGATCCGTGGATAATATTTAAAAAAGAAGAGGAAACCACTCACCATAAGTTTTGTGGCTTTAATGATGATGGAGCTCGAATTGATTGGATACTTTGTTCGAACGAAATTAATCCAAGATCAATTGAAATCGATAAGTCCCATCAGGACAATCTTTGGCCATCTGATCACTTTATTATAAAAGCTGAGTTTGAACTTTAGCGAGCTCTAGCGACTGGCTCACCTAATTGCAGGTAAGTCTCAATCCCCTTAGCGGTAAACTCAAGCATATCAGGCTCAGGCGTCCATCTCCCCTTTTCACCTAAAACAATCACGGTAGAGCCACCAAATAAAAAGTAGCCTTTCTCATCACCGCGTTTAAATTCATCTAGATTTCCGGACTGAACAATTTTACCAACGCATAAAGCACCAACTTCAACGTAAGCGAGTTTTCCAAAGTTTTCAGTCTCAATGATTGTGACTTGTCTTTCGTTAGTGGCAAAAATATCAGCGTATTCTTTTAAAGCAATGGGATTCACGGAATGAAGTTTTCCTCTCACTCTGTAGTGATCTAGAACTTTACCGTTATCTGGGTAGTGAAAGCGGTGATAATCCACCGGACATAGACGGGCCAAAAGAAGTGGGCCATCTTTAAAAACTTCACTCCAGCGAGGACGATCTAGTAGTGCTTTAGAAGAAAGAAATTTGCCTTTAACTGGAACTGTTTGTTCGTTAGTCATGCTCTCATAAGCAAAGTATCTGGCTTCACTGAAAGCCGGCATGATTTGTGGCTGTAAAGCGAAAGCTCTTTTTCCAGGCACAAAGGTGCGAATAAAGAACTCATTAAAGCTTCCGTAGGGATCTTCTTTGCTGCGTCCAGGAGCTGGTTCAAAGTCATTTAAATCGATATCAAATTCTTTAACAAAAGGAGCAATCTTCTCTTTAGAAACTCCCCAGTTTTGATAAGCCCCATAGATTTTAGAAATGGGTGCTTTTACCAAGAAGTTGGTTAAAAACTGACCAGTAGGAGTTTGGTAGAGCCATTTTACCTGAGCATTACCGTAAACTTTTTCCGCCTCAACTTTTTGTGTATGTCGGTTAAAATATTTGATTTCCAAAGGATGACTCCATTAAAACGAAAAGTTGACGCAGGGTTTACTTGAATTTCGAAAACTGAGTTATTATACCTATGTTGTGATCTATTTGAAAATCCAATCATTAACCGGAGTATAAGTCTTGAAAGCTATGTCAGTTTTAGCCTTATTTATTATTCTTCCCCTAAATGCCTGGGCATTATTTGGTAATGATAACTCTCCTACACTTGGGCCAAATATTGCTGCTGAAGCAGCCAATCTTCTAGAAAGTGAAAAGAATACTATTTCAATTTTTAAGAATAGTGTTGATACAGTAGTTAACGTTTCTAATATTCAAATCGCTAGGCGTGGCTTTTTCGACATGGACCCTACCGAAGTTCCAGCTGGTGCAGGAACAGGTTTCGTTTGGGATACGAATGGCCATATCGTGACCAATTATCACGTGATCAGAGGTGGAGATAAATTTGTTGTTAACTTTCACAATGATCCAAAACAATACGAAGCTGAAGTTGTAGGAAGTGAGCCAAGAAAAGATATCGCCGTCTTAAAAGTCAAAAATATCCCTTCAAAGTTTAAGCCTCTTCAAATCGGTACATCCGGCAATTTATCGGTAGGACAAAAGGCTCTCGCTATCGGAAATCCTTTTGGACTTGATCATACTCTCACCCAAGGGATCATCTCTGCTCTTGAAAGAAAAATTGAAGGAATTGGTGGCGTTAAAATTCACGGCATGATTCAAACTGACTGTTCAATTAACCCAGGAAACTCTGGTGGACCGCTGATCGATTCAAAAGGACAACTGATTGGTATGAATACCATGATCTTTAGTGCTTCAGGCTCAAGTGCTGGAGTTGGTTTTGCTGTTCCAGTAGATACGATTAAAAGAATCGTTCCCGATCTTATTAAGTACGGAAAAGTGAATCGCCCTGGTTTAGGTATTGCGCTACTTGAAGATAATTACAAAGCTTATTTTAATGTCGAAAAGGGATTAGTCATAAAGTATGTCGATCCATCATCACCTGCTGGAAAGCTAGGTCTTAAAGGAATGACTCGTGATCCACGCGGACGCTATTACTTAGGAGATATTCTTCTTAAGCTTGATGGCAAAGAAGTGAATACTTACGACGATATTTATAATCTTCTAGAAAATTATAAAATCGGCCAAGAAGTCACTATCACCTATTTAAGAGATAAAAAGAATATTTTAACTAAAATTCAGTTAACACAAATTTAACTCATGTTCGGGTCCATAGCGTCCCGAACTCCTTCTCCAACTAAATTAAGTAGTGTAAGCGTCACAAAGATAGCAAAAGATGGATAAACTGCTAACCACCAAGCAATTGTAAAATTCTTTTGAGCCTGCGCTAAGAGCTCTCCCCAACTTGGAGTAGGTACTTCAAGGCCAAAGCCTAGATAATCAAGACTAGCTAGGGATACAATATTTCCAGCAATCACAAATGGAGTAAAAGTAATAATTGGCCCAAGTGAATTAGGAAGAATATGCTTAACGATAATTCTATAAGTAGAGGCCCCCATTGATCTAGCCGCTTCAACAAACTCACGCTTTCTGTTTTTAAGAAATTCACCCCGAACATAATAACTAATACTGATCCATCCAAAGATTGAACTGATAATTACAAGCATTGTTAAATTGGGAGTAAATAAGGAAATCAGAATAATCAGTAAGAAGAACTGCGGCACCGTACTAAAAATTTCGACCAAGCGTTGTCCCACGAAATCGATAGATCCACCAAAGTAACCCATCACTCCACCGAAAGTTGTTCCCAGAAGAAAACATAAAAACCAAACTAAAACAGCGTAAAGAATACTGTATTTAAAACCGTAGAGGATTCTGGCAAAAACATCTCGCCCTCTATCATCGGTTCCAAGTGGATTAGCTATACTTGGTTCAGCTGGATAATAAGCAACTTCTTTATTACTTTCAAATGGATCCCAATTAAACATAGGCCATACTGACCAATCAGTTTTGACCTTGCGCCATTCGATGATTAGCGTATCAGTTATACCTAGATCGCTTGGATGATAGTCAGCAATAATGGGATAGAATGTTTTTCCTTGAACAGAAGCAATGATGGGTTTGCTATTTGAAATTAGAGGGGCTGCAAAAGTCATGAGCACCATAATGATAAGAAGAACTCCTGAGTAAACAGCAAGCTTTCTTGCCTTAAAACGGCGCCATCTTTTTAAAGTTAAATCATTTTTTATAAATCTTTCAATCATGAGAAATCGATCCTTGGATCTACAAACACGTAGGCTATATCTGAGATGAGATTACCGACTAACATTAATAGCGACTGAACAGTAACTAGGCCCATGATAACGTTATAATCTCGATCCAAGACCGAGCGATAACCAAGTAAGCCCATGCCATCCAGATTAAAAATCGTCTCAATTAAGAGAGATCCTGCAAAGAATACAGAAAGAAATCCGCCCAATCCCGTTACAATAGGAATAAGTGCATTTCTAAGAGCGTGCTTCATGGTGACTTGTTTTTCAGACAGACCCTTTGCTCTGGCCGTGCGGATATAATCTTTTTTAATTTCATCTAGTAGAGAGTTTTTCATGAGCATGGTTAAAATCGTAAATGATCCAATCATGTAACAAATAAGTGGCAAAATAAAGTGATGAACACGATCTAAGAACTTACCCCAAAGTCCTAAGTCATAATAGGCATCCGAATAAAGATCTCCAATAGGAAACCACGCAAAGTAGCGCCCCCCCGCAAAAAAGACAATAAGAAGAATTCCAAGCATAAATCCAGGAATGGCGTACATCGCAAATAAAGAAACACTACTGGCTAAATCGAACTTAGATCCGTGCTTAACTGCTTTTAGGACTCCAAGAGGAATACAAACTAAGTACGACAAGAAAAGTGAAATAACACCAAATTGAATTGAAACGGGAAACTTACTGACAACGACATCAATCACTGGTTCTTCATATGAGAAGCTTTCGCCAAAATCAAGAACGGCTAAGTTCTTAAGCCATATCCAATAACGTACATGAACAGGCTTATCAAAGCCGTATTGCTTTTTAAGCGCTTCAACGACTTCCTCAGAAACAGCGCCAGACTCATTATTTGACGCACCAGCGGCTCCTGTTGCCCCCATGCCACCAAAGCGCATTTGCTGAATCTTTTGTTCAATCGGGCTACCGGGAGCTAGATTGATAATTCCAAATACAATCACCGTCACTCCAAAAAGTGTCGGGATCATGACGAGAATTCTTCTCAGTAAGTATTTAAACACTTGGCATCCCTTCTACGGTGAAATCCACCAGCTATCTACGCCTATTGTGTAGTTATATGTATCTTTTTCCATTTGTATTCTTTTATTGTGTCCATAAAGCGAATACTTTTTATTAAAGAAGAAGATATATGGATGATCTTCTGCGATAAGTTTATGAACTTCTTTAAGCATCTCTGCACGCTTATTTCTATCCATAGTTGCTCGTGACTTATCGATAAGCTTATCAACCTTAGGATTTGAATACTGAACAAAGTTAGAGCCTTCGTTAGCAATAGAGCTAGAATGCCACACTTGTTTTGGATCCCAATCTACTTGTCCACCTGTCCAAGCGAGTCTAACAGCATCATACTTTCGTTCATTAAGAAGCTTAATAAAAGTATTCCACTCTACGTACTTAACATTGATATCCACCCCTGACTTTTTAGCATCTTCTTGAAAAATGGTTAGATATTTAATGAAGTCTTGAAGTGGTTCTAAAATCGTAAATGAAAGCTTAACTCCATTCTTTTCTAGAATGCCATCTTGATCCTTGTCGGCCCAACCGTCTTCTCGTAGAAGCTTTAGTGCACCTTTAGGATCGTAGGGAACTGGTTTAATGGAAGTATTATTATAGAAACTTTGACGATAAACCGGTCCATTGGCATCTAAAGATAGATCAAATTGGAACTTCTCATTCATTAATGGCTTGTTAACAAGCATGGCCAATGCCTTTCTTGTCTTAACACTTGAAAAAATCGGACTCTTAAGATTAAAGCCAATAAAGCTGTATCCAGAAGGAGATTTGTTTTCAACCTTCTTCTTAATCAGATCCTTTCCCCAATTGCCACCCTTTGCTCTGAGAACGAACTTTTCAGGAGACAAGCCAACAAAGTCTAAATCACCTTTTTCAAAGCGTTGTATCTCAATCTCAGGCTCTTTTAAAAAACGTAGGATCATGCGGTTAAAGTTATGTTTGCCCTTACCATTTTTTAATTTGAATCCATACCAATCTTTATTTCGCTTAAGAACAATTTGGCGACCACGCTTAAATTCATCAAGCATATATGGTCCACTTCCAATGATCTCTTTATTTAATTTCTTTGTTTTTTTCTCATCCGTATTTTCGTAGATATGTTTTGGGACAATTGTCAGTCCAGCTGCTTGGTCAAAGTTACCAAAATAAACTTCTTTTGCTTTAAAACGAACAGTTAAAGGATCAACAACTTCTACAGAATCAAAATTCTCATAGTAAGATCTTCTATGAGCTGTTTTGTACTTATTGGACTTATCCATAATGGCATCGAAGGTGAACTTAACATCTTCTGCTCTTAAAAGATGACCATCATGAAACTTAACATCGTCACGAAGTTTAAATTCAAACGTCATACCGTCTTTGGAAATACTCCAACTTTTCGCTACACTTTCTTCCCATTCATAAGTATCAGGGTTTCGCTCTAAAAGACTGGACATTACATAGGCTTCAACTTGTGAAGCACTTGCATCCTGTGAAGACAGGGGATTAATTGTCGGTGGTTCGGTTCCTAAATTGTTAAGAAATGTTCCACCGATGACTGGAGCTGAAAAGGAAGGCATTGTTGCACTTAATGCGAGCACAGTTACTAAAACCTTTAACATATGAGTCCTTTAAAATTTTAAATTTATTTTTTATAATATAGTCGAGGGTCGAGAGACCATCTATCCGTTCTAAAATTATCTTCTGCAATATTATATTGTTCAATCTTATAGTTAATATCATCAACTCGTTGTTCAAGATCTTTATAGTTTCTAAGTGAAACCAAACGATCTTCTTCAATAAGAGCCAGGTTTTCTCTCCACTCAGCTTCAAGTTTTTCTCTAAGAACTTGATAACGTCCATTAGTGGCTTCAACTTTTTCGATATAACTAGAAAGTTCTTTTTTAGTTCGAAGCATTTTACCAGAGAGGGCTATTTTCTTTTTTAGTAGAACATCGAGAAGTTCTCGACCCATTTTTAAATTATTAATGAGGTCTGGTGAAAAGAAACGTATGTACGCACCAACTGCAATATTGAGTGTTCGATCGCAATAGGTATACTCTGGAACTTTGACTAGGATATACTCGCTGGATTTACCGACAACGTATCCTTTACAACGAATATTTGGATCTCTTTCATCCCAAAAATCAACACGATCTCTTTTATTAAGATACTTGGCATTTTCGAAACTTAATTTAAAACGAAGTAAACTCGCTGATTGATTAATCTTTGAAATTCTCCCCGCAAAGTCTCCAAGCTCTTGGACTTTTGGCATCGATACTTCGATATTCTCAACCTTTGATTGAGACTCACTTATACAAAGAGAAGAAATTAATAAAATTAAAAGAATTCGCATAACACCATATTCTCACGACATAGCATTTTGCGAAACTATTAGGACTCTTTTTCTTTAAGTTGAATAAATTATTCGGCTTTTTTTAGAATAATACTGGCCGTAAACTCTCCAGTATGAAGAGGTTCTTCATACTTAAGGACTTTCATACCTTTAAACATCGTTAAAACTTCACCAGGACGAAGAAGATATTCTTCATCATAGCGCTCATTCCCTTTAACGGTTTTTTGAAGGTCAGTGTGAGACTCATAAATAAGGATCCCACCAGGCTTTAGCCATGAAAGCATTTTTTCATGGAGCTTTCTATCTACATAATAAAAACAGATAATCGCATCATAGGAAGCTGGCGGTATACGATACTTCGTCATGGTGGCAACAATCGTATTAATACGCACACCATACTCATCAGCGAGCATCTTTGCTTTTTTAACAGCAACAGAGCTGATATCAATCCCAGTAACTTTATAGCCTTTTCTGGCCATAAAGACGGCATTACGTCCCTCACCCATTCCCATGTCTAAAACTTTTGCTTCAGACGGAATATAGTCATAATTAAGAGCTAAGAATTTGGCAGGCTTTTTCCCAAAGACATATTTTGTGTCGCTATATTTGCTATCCCAAAATACTTTTCGATCTTTTGAACCTGGATTATCAATCTCACGCACGCCTGATAGAGCTTCATAGCGTTTAGCATTGATAGCTTGTCTCTGATTTGCTTGCGCAGACAAACTTATGAGAAAGACGATTATTGAAATTAGTTTAATAGGACTCGACATCTTCCTCTCCTACGCTTTGAAATTCTTCACGTTTAGGAGAAATACCTAATTCTGCATCGATTAACAACATGAGCATTTCAAATTGTTCATCTAAATTACTAATCATGACGACGAGCTTATCTGTAACAGTTCCAGGCATATCTTCAGTGATCATCAGGTACCAGCGCATCTCATCAACATTGCGATGAAACTTATCAAGGGCGATAATCACATCTTCACTGCAATGCTTAAGATCATTGAGCGATGTACCATCGTAACGAGTTTTAAAGACGGCAGGAAAATGTTCTCTTGTACGCTTTTGGGCAAATACGCCAATATATTCTCTTTCACGCTCTTTAATACGCTCGTATAGACCTTGAGCATCTAACTTTAAAATGATGAGTATTCGAAGGGCATTGTCTTCTAGTCTACTTTTCATGATTGGCCTCAACTACGCTGTTGGTAGCTTTGCTCGCCTTCCACCAGGCCATGACTTAGAATCAAACTCTTCAGTCATTACCGCGATCGTCACATGGCGAACAAGATCATCTACGCTTAAGGGTAATCTTAAATGATCAAAGCATTCAAGTCGACGGGCTTGAGCTAAATCTCCAAACTCACTAAAGCTCGAGGCTTCAAAAAGTCGAAACTTTTTAGTTCTCATGGCGAAATCTAGGTATTTTGAACGAAATGACATGTGCTTTGAAAGCGTTGTCATATCCGGAATATAAGACAAAACAAATTGCTTAGTAGGCTTTGCTAACCCCGCCAAGTCGGTTGGATTAACAGGAACGAGTTGAATCCCATGTACGGCCAATCGAGTTGATAAGTGAATAAAAGTTCTTGGCAACTTATCAGAGTAATTGAGAAAAAAGATATGAGTTATATTCTCGTTCATATCTTCTTATCGGAAATTTAGAGCTTATTAATTAAGATAGAGTTGAGATAGGTAATTTTTGCCGCTTAGCCGCAGCCATCATTGAAAATATTAGACCGAAGGCAAGGGATAGCACGAAGCTTTTCATTCCATCTTGATCATCGTCTGAACTATTACTACCGATCAGAGCTACTGAACCACAAGCGGCAAATGTCTTGTTTTCACTGCTGGCTGCCAAGGGAGAAACATATCCTATTTGTTGGCGATATAGAGTTTCATCTACGACAGAGTTGATGCCTTGTGAATCATCGAAAGTTAAGGCTGATACGCCTGATAGACTGGCACCC
>CAXBMT010000101.1:0-9093 GCA_963976925.1 uncultured Bdellovibrionales bacterium | reverse complement strand
CCAACAACATGGATAGAGCAAACTGCAATCCAAAAATAAATAGCGAAGACTACGACCAGACTAAAAACGACGGCGATAGGAATGGTGCGCTTGGGATTAATAACTTCCTCTCCCAAGGTGGCAACACGACCGTAACCAGTAAAAGAGACAAATAATAGAGCCGCACCATACAAGACATCTTTCAACGATGGTGTGAATGTCGTTCCTAGACCGTCAGTAGCAATAGGTCCTACATAGAGACAGCAAATACCAAAGCACAGTAAACCAATAATAACGATTGAGACTAAGAAACGATTCATATACTGAGATCTTTTTAAGCCCAGACAAACAAATAATCCGACAACTAAAACAACTCCGGCCGCAGCAAATCCTGTTGCTAGTCGATCTAAGCCTAAATCAAAAATAGATGAAAATGCGGCGACTGCACCTATTGCTGCCGTAGAAGCAGATGCAGACTTAGCTATAAGAAAAAGCCAGCCGGCTAAAAAACCAACATAATTTGAAACTTCACCACGAGCATAAGCGTAGGCTCCACCGCTAACAGGGTACTTAGCAGCTAACTGAGCGGTTGAAAGACCATTGAGTGCTGCTAGTAATGCAGCTAAAAATAGTGAGAGAAAAAAATATTCACCTGAAACTCCAGCAGCCAGGCCCAAAGAAACAAAAGCACCAGTTCCAACAATAGAACCAAGTCCCATGATCACTGCATCTTTAACACCAAGAATTCTATTTAATTGACCACTGTCGTTATTCATAAGGCGCATCATATCATTGCGAATATGCCACGCAAATCTATTTTCCGATGGCTTTCACCTGTGTTAATCTCGCGTCATGAAAAATGAAAAACTTGTCATCAGAAATGCAACTATGGCTGACGTTAAGGCCATCCTCGATCTAACGGAGAAAGTATACTCTGGTATGCCTCCCTACCCTCTAGATATGATTAGAGGTCAGATCAATCACTACTCGGAAGGTCATTTTGTTGCTCAGCTTGGTGATAAAATCGTTGGTTATAGTGCTGCCATCAGAGTTCCAGGTGAAAAAGCTCTTAAAAAGCACACTTGGAAAGAAATCACCGGTGGAGGTTACGGCACAACTCATGAAGCTGATGGTGACTGGCTTTATGGTTATGAGGTTTGTGTCGATCAAGAGATTCGAGGCTATCGTATCGGACAGCGTTTTTATGACGCCAGAAAAAAACTTACCAAGTATTTAAGACTAAGAGGGATTGTATTTGCTGGCCGCATGCCAAACCTTAAGAAAAAAATTAAAGACGTTAAAACACCTGAAAATTATATTGAACTCGTTAAAGAGAAAAAAATTAAAGATCCGGTCCTGGGGTTTCAACTTAGAAATGGTTTTGAAGTCATCGGCCTTATTAAAGATTACCTTCCTCTTGATGAAGCTTCTCTTGGCTACGCCGCTCACCTTGTATGGAGAAATCCAGAATTCAGTGACGAACAAAATATTGTTGGCAAGGTTGTCAAAGGTCAAAAGAAACGCAGTACCGATGGCCATGTAACGAGTGTTCGCGTTGCCACCGTTCAATACGGTCAAAGAAAAATCGATAGTTTTGATCAATTTAAAAAAATTGTCGAATACTATGTAGATATTGTTTCTGATTATAAGTCAGATTTTGTTTTATTTCCTGAACTCTTTACGCTTCAACTCTTATCAATTGATAACGAACCTGTTCCTCCACATATCGCAATTGAGCGCATGACAGAATACACAGAGCCATTAAAAGTTTTCTTTAGAGATATGGCGATGAAGTATAACGTCAATATTATTGCCGGCTCTCACCCAACTCGTCATGAAGGTAGTATTCAAAATATTGCCTATGTTTTCTTAAGAGATGGAACCATCCACGCCCAGGCTAAAATTCACCCGACACCTAATGAGAAGTACTGGTGGAATATTGAAGGTGGCAATAAGCTTTCCGCTATTGAAACTGATTGTGGAACCATTGGCGTTCTAATTTGTTATGACTCTGAGTTCCCTGAACTTACTCGTCACTTAGTTAATCAAGGCATTAAGATCCTCTTCGTGCCGTTTTTAACTGATGAAAGACAGGGCTACTGGCGTGTTCGTTACTGCTCACATGCTAGAACGATTGAAAACCAAATCTATGCTGTTATGTCAGGTTCGGTCGGGAACCTTCCAAATGTACAAAATATTGATATCCACTACTCTCAGTCATGTATTCTAACTCCATGCGACTTCCCATTTGCTAGAGACGGAATTGCAGCAGATACAACTCCAAACGTTGAGACAGTTGCATTTGCAGACTTAAGACTAGATAACCTGGTAGAAGCACGAAATACCGGTACAGTGCAAAACCTAAAAAATAGACGTCACGACCTTTATTCGGTTGTCTGGCATGGGCCGAAGGAATAAGCGAAGTTCCTAAAATTTTATTGTGACCAAGTTAAAAAAGGCCGTATTGTAGTGCCTAAACTAACTGGGGCTAATATTGAAAATTGCGTTTATTCACAATCTAAAACAAGACGAATCTGAAGAGCAAGCTGAGTTTGATACGCTTGAAACTGTTGAGTTTCTAACAGACATCTCTAGATAAGAACTTAACGAAGTTATCTATTTCTCAAGTTGATGTTCCAACTCCAAAATCAATACTTGTTCAAAAAATGAGTGACTTAAAAAAGCACTCTCTTAGATTTCCATTAATGTTAAAACCAAATGCTGAAGGAAGTTCGAAAGGAATCACGGTTGATTCTGTTGTCGAAAATGAAGAGCAACTCAATCAGAGACTTCCAGCCTTAGTTAAAAAATATCCCGAAGGGATGCTCATTGAAGAATTTATTATCGGAAAAGATGTTACCGTGCCATTTATTAATGGTCGTGAAAACAACGGCATCCTAGAACCATTAGAATATTTATTTGATGGCGCAGAAGTTAAAAAAAGAAAATATCAAATCTATGACTATACGCTAAAAAACGAGATGTCTGATCAAGTAAATATCAAATGTCCTGCAGACATTTCAGCTGATACAAAAAAGAAGATTCAGGACTACGGAAAGAAAATAATTGATCAGCTAGGAATAAAAGATCTTGCTCGAATCGATTTTCGAGTCACTGATGACGGTACACCTTATTTTATTGAAATCAACGCACTTCCTTCTTTAGAAAAAGGCGCAGGTCTTTATGAAGCTGCTAAAAAGAGTGGGCTTAATAAAGAAATCGAAGTTATAGACACTATTATTAAAAGTGCTGAAAAGCGTTTTAACTTAAAGATTGGTGCTAAGAAGAAAAGAAACTCTTCAAAGCTTCGTGTCGGATTTGCTTTTAATCAAAAAAGAATTAAGCCGGAAGCGAGTAATCCTGAAACCGACAATGAAGCTGAGTTTGATGGCCCAGCAACTTTAGATGCAATCCGTGGTGCGATTAAGTCTTTTGGCCATGATGTTATTGATCTTGAAGCAACTCCAAACTTTGCTCAGCACCTAATTGAAGCACAGGTCGATGTTGTCTTTAATATATCAGAGGGTGTCCGAGGAAGATTTAGAGAAAGCCAAGTTCCTGCTACTTTAGACCTAATGGATATCCCTTATACTGGGAGTGATCCTTCGACTCTTGCCATTACTTTGGATAAGGCAATGGCAAAACGAATTGTCACAGAAGCAGGAGTTAAGACGCCTAGATTTGCCACACTAACATCAGCTAAAGATAAGATACCAGCAGATATGACTTATCCAATGATGGTTAAACCTGTTGCTGAAGGAAGCTCCAAGGGTGTTCTTCCAAACTCAGTGGTTAAAAATGAACAAGAGCTAAAAGACGTCGTTGCTTCCATCACAGGAAGGTACAAACAGGGAGCTCTCGTAGAAGAGTTCTTAACTGGCAGAGAGTTTACGGTAGGTCTTCTTGGGGAAACAAAGCCTGAGGTACTACCACCGATGGAAATTGTTTTTAATGATAAATCAAATCCAACACCTATTTATACCTTCGCTCACAAGCAAGATACTAATGATGAAGTCACTTATGTTGCTCCAGCTGAAGTCGATGAGAAGTTAAAAAGAGAATTAGAACAAGCAGCTAAGAAGTGCTTTAAAGCACTGGGCTGTCGAGATGTAGCTCGCATGGACTTTAGACTCGATAGCTTTGGACGAGTTAATTTTATTGAGTGTAATCCTCTCCCAGGCCTAACACCTGAGTGGTCAGATCTTTGTATCATTGCAAATGGTGCGGGTGTAAACTACCAACAATTAGTTGGACGAATCTTAGCCCCAGCAATTAAAAGATATAAGCTGAAATCGAAGCTTTTAAATACTTAAGGACTTGGTAGTGCCAAAAAACTCAGAAAAAACTTCACATCGTGCCAGAGACTATGGAATTAAAATCGGTCAATATAAAACTGGTAAATGGAATAGTATCACTGACGTAAAAGGCGTTTTAGTTGGTCACAGCACAATCATTCAGGGTGACGGTCCTGTTCATACAACGGGTGAAGGTCCAATCAGAACAGGTGTAACCGCTATTTGGCCTTTTAATCACAATATTTATGAAGAGAGAATTTGCGGTGGCTCATTTATTTTAAATGGTGCTGGCGAAATGTCTGGCATGATTCAAGTACAGGAATGGGGCATGATTGAAACTCCCATCCTTCTTACAAATACTTTGTCAGTTGGAACAGTATCAGACGGCTGTGTTCAATACCTAACCCAAAAGCACCCCCAAATCGGTCGCATCCACGATGTGGTTATACCTCTAGTAGGCGAATGTGATGACTCTTGGCTTAACGACATAGCTGGCCAACACGTTCAAGTACAACACGTCTTTGAAGCACTCGATTCTGCTAAATCTGGTCCTGTTGAAGAAGGATCCGTCGGTGGCGGCACAGGTATGACCTGTTGTGATTTTAAAGGCGGTATCGGTACAAGCTCAAGAAAGTTATCGGTAGATGACGGTGGTTATACCGTAGGCGTTTTAGTTATGAGTAATTTTGGTGAAATCGAAGACCTAAAAGTTGACGGGACACCGATGGGAAAATTACTTGCTGAGAAATATGAACATATCAAAAAACGTCGTCACACTTACGGTAGCATTATTGTTGTGGTCGCAACTGATGCTCCTATGATGGGAAATCAGCTCAATCGACTGGCCAAGCGTGCCGCCCTAGGGATTGGTAAAGTTGGTAGTTACGCCGCTCATGGCTCCGGTGAAATCGTTCTCGCTTTCTCTACTGCTAATAAGCTTAACAGGCATGCGACGAAAAGAGTTCACAACCTCAATGTACTTTACGATAAGGGCTTAAACCCGCTGTATAAAGCTACAATTGAAGCAACAGAAGAAGCAATTCTTAACAGTCTATTTGCCGGAAAAGATATGATAGGTATTTCGGAAAGACTATGCCCTGCTCTACCTAAGGATGAAGTCGAGCGTCTTTATAACTTATTTCAAAACTCAGTAAAATAATGTTACCAGTTTTCTTTCTATGTACTCCAACAAATACAGATCTTTTAAAAGCAGAGATCACAGAAAACTATAAGATGCTCAAATTGAGTTTTCATGTTCCAGGCTTTGTAACTTGTCTTAGTGACGAAAAAGATATCGCTCAACTTAAAAAAGATCCTCCATCACTTTCATTATTTTTTGGACTTTCTGCTAAAAGAGTTACGGATGCAAACCCTACAGTTTGGGTTGAGAATGATAAACTAGTTTTTAGTGATGATAAAAAATTTGTGTTTCAAGATAAAAAAAGCAATCTCTGGCAAGCTGATGACTGTGATCTCTCCTCACTTCTAAAACTTCAGGCGATTGAACTGCCACCGAACTCTCCATCGAGGGCATGGCTAAAGATTGCTCAAGGGTTTAATTTTTTCGAAAAAAACAGAAAAAACTTCTCAACCGCAATAGAAATCGGAAGTGCTCCAGGTGGGGCTTCTTTTTTCTTATTAAGCCAAGGCCTTAAAGTCATTGGCATTGATCCAGGCGAAATGTCGGCTGATATCATTTCATCTAAAGACTTCACTCATATAAAAAAACCGATACAAGAAATTAAAAAGAGTGAGTTACCAGATTCAGTAGAGCTCTTGGCCGTCGATACGAATCTATCAGCACAGCAATCAGTTAAAGAATCACTCAGGATTGCTAGCTACTATCAGTCATCACTTAAGGAAGTATTCTTAACAATTAAGCTTCCTGTCCCCAAAATGGTGACTCAACTAGAAAAACATAAGAGAGCTCTTAGAAAGCTTGGGTTTAAAACTAAAGTTATACAACTCCCCTCTCATCACCGAGAGGTTCTTCTCTATGGATCAAAAGATTAAAAATTCGCTTTTAGATATTGATCCAAAGCCTCTATAAATCTTTTCGGAGAATCTGGATCCATTCTAAAATAAAGGGCCGGCTCAATTAATTCAAGCTCAATCAACATCCACTGATCATCACTAGTTACGAGGTCAACTCTTGCGTAGAGCGGAGTATGAGATAGACAGGTCAAAACCTTTTGAGCCAATTCTTTTGTTTGTGACGGTGGCTGTATGAGTTCAATCAGACCGCCAAACTCTTCTTGAACTCTAAAGTCTCCCTCTTTAGGAGTCTTTCTTATAGTATGAGAGATTTTGCCGTTAAAGAAATGAAGAGAAACTTCCCCTTTCGTCGTTATATCACTTATAAAGGGTTGAACCATTACCTCATCGCCAGCAATTTCGTCCTGTATATTTGTCAGCTCATCAGTATCCAGGTTTTTTGTGACAACAAATGTTCTGGCACTTCCGGCACCGATTAAAGGTTTAATCACAAGTGTTTCAGAGTTGAAGACTTCAAAGGCATCTGTAATAAATCCCTTTGTTACCCCTTTATGAAAAAGTGTTGGAATTGTAGGAATCTCTTTTTCCTGTAGCTCCTTTAAATAACTTTTTCGAGCATTCCACTCAACAAGCTCATAAGGATTAATAAGCTTGGCACCAGAAGAAGTTATCTTTTTTAAAGTTTCTAAAAAAGTATGAAGGTTTGAGCTATAGTCCCAAGTCGTTCTAATTAAAACGACATCAAAGGCTGACCAATCACGGTCATCATTCCATGAGACAACTTCAACACTGTCTCCCCTAGCTTCCAGAGCTAACTGAAGATGGTGATCATCAACAACAAAACCATCTAGATCATTACAGCTTAAAAAGGCGATTTTCATATGAACTCCTCTTAGTATACTACTGCGTCATGAATCGTTCTAACAAGCTTTCTTAGGCCATACGCATTTCATATAAAATCGATTATGATGCCAACAGCAAAGGAGCCACTGTGAGCAATGCAACAAATGTCTGGGGAGACCAGGCGATGAAGTCATTTATAGACTTACAACCAGAACAAGTCATGGACGCTGTAGAGCACATAGGCGTTCGCTGTACTGGTAGAATGTTGCAGCTTAATTCAATGGAGAACAGAGTTTACGAGATTGAAATTGAAAATGGCATGCCTGAAAACATGTGGCCTGACCCAGAAGTTGCTCCAGCACATCCAAAACTTTTGGTCGCAAAATTTTATCGTCCGGGTCGTTGGAGTCAAAATCAAATTCAAGACGAACATACGTTTTTACATGAACTTAAAAACAATGATCTAAATGTAGTTGCACCTTTAATTCACGAGGGCTCTACAATCTGGAAGACTAAAGATAATGAGTTATTCTTTTCAGTTTTTGAAAAACGAGCTGGAAGAACTCCGTATGATTTACCAAAAGAAGAATGGGAAAAACTAGGCAGACTTTTAGCTCGGATGCATCTGATTGGTGAAACTAAGCCAGCTAAAAACAGACTGACTCTCAACCCTGCGACTTATGGCGATGCTAATATTGAAACGATTTTAAAAAGTCCTTATCTTACTGATAAATACCGTGAGGCATGGCACCAGGCGGCTAAAAATGTCATGCAATATATAACTCCACGTTTTGAAGGTGTTCGCAATATAAGAGTTCATGGAGATCTACATTTTGGAAATATTCTCTACCGTGAAGCTGAAGGCCCTCTTCTATTAGACTTTGATGATTTTTTGAATGGGCCTGCGATGCAAGACATTTGGCTTCTCACACCTGCACGCGATGAAAATGCTAAACAAATTAGAGACTGGTTACTTGATGGTTATGAGCAAATGAGGGAATTCCCTTACCACGAAACCAACTTAGTCGAAGCTCTTAGAACACTTAGATACATTCACTTTACAGCTTGGATTAGTAAGCGTTTTGATGATCCTTCCTTCAAAATTACGTTTCCACACTTTGGCAGTGACGAATATTGGAGTGAACAAATTGGAGATCTCTACGAACAAACGGAACTACTATCAGCCGGTAGTTAACATTCCACAAGAAATTCCAGTCACTGTTTCTCTAACTAAAAGATCATCTCCACGGCGAAGAGCCTCTAGTTGAATGAGGTTTAGAGGGTGAATCATTGCCGATCTAAAGAAGATACTCTCTCCAAGCCAAGGTCTATGCCATAGCAGATCAAATTCACTGGTCAGACTTCTTAAAAATTCTCTAGCCGCTTCATACTCAGACTCAAATGCCATATAGACTGACTTTTTAGTTTTCTGATCAAGCCCTGCGTAGTCTAAGTATGTACGCCAAACACCCAGCTCTACCTTGGCAAGGGTGAAACCAAGCGACTTACAAAATGAAGATAATAGATCGTTATTTTTATAAAGCTTTCTCATTGCCTGCTTTTCTTTATTATCTAAACGCTTCCAAGCATGCCCGACTCCCCACCATGTAGGAAACAGTACACGAGTTTGAGTCCAACAAAGAACCCAGGGAATAGCGCGAAGCTTTCTTCGACTTTGACCAGTTTGTCTTTTACTTGGCCTTGAGCCGATTTTTAAAACATCTAGATAACGGTAAGGTGTGGCTTTCTCAACAACTTCAAAAAAATCATCTGAAGCTACAGTTTGTTGATAACGAGTAGCGATTAAGTCAGAAAATTTATCTAACAAAGCTTTCTCGGCAGCTGTTTCATTCTTAGTTGTTGATTTAGCTGCTTGCATAGCAATTTTCTCAACCTGACTACGCATAATCACAGAGCTAGTAAAATTTCTAGCAACCATCTCACCCTGGGTTGTTGCTTTAAAAATATCAACCGCGCTCTT
>CAXBMT010000100.1:0-9099 GCA_963976925.1 uncultured Bdellovibrionales bacterium | reverse complement strand
TTGTGACAAAGGCTCACGAGGCGATAATATTGTAAAAGAACTTTATATTATGGACTTTGATGGTAAGAATGTTAAACGCCTTACCAATCATGGTGGCGTCGTCATGTCTCCAGCTATTTCAAAAAATAGAAAAAAAATTCTTTATAGCCTTATTAAGCAGACTAGAAGCAAGAGACGAAATAATAATCTTTATGTCTTAGATACTGATACAGGCGAATCAAGTCTTGTTAGTCAGCGAAAAGGTATTAACTCCGGTGCCGTCTTTATGCCTGGCGATCAAAGTATTGCTCTTACATTATCTCATACAGGTAACGCTGAAATTTATGAAATCAGCCTAGCTTCAAAGAAAATCATTGGCACTCTCACAAAACATTCAGCTCCTGATGTTGATCCATCTATTAATGTTGATGGATCTAAAATGGCTTTCTTATCAGGCAGAGCTAATAAAGCTGAAATCTATATTATGGACCTTCCTGGCAGAGAGAAAAATACAAAGAGAATTAGCTATGTTGGCAAGTTCAACGCTACTCCAAGATTCTCACCAGATGGAAAAGAAATAGCATTCTCTTCATGGCTAGATAATCGTTTCGATATTTTTAGAATTGGAGCTGATGGGCATAACCTAGTCCGTCTAACGAAAGACTTCGGCTCTAATGAAGACCCAACTTTCTCAAATGATGGCCAATTTATCGCTTTTGCCTCACAGAGAGTCCTATCAAGGACTGAAGCTGTCCAAAATATCTACATAATGACCAGAGATGGGGATATGTTAGGCCAGGTCAGCGAAGGATTGGGGAACTGTCAAAGTCCTAGGTGGACTAAGTAGCCGTAATCATTTAAATAGCTGTTCTTTTTTTAGACACCCGAGCATTTTACTCTTGTAAAAATTTCTGACGCATTGTATTATCTACTCAGTATTGCTGTGCATTAATTACGCACCCACTTAAATTAAAACTGTCTAGGAGATTTACAATGAGCATGTCTGTGTCAAAAGAAGTGACGGAAATCGAACGTTTATCAGCTATTTTGCTATCTACGCTTGATGAATCATTCTTTTTTAGTGAACTGGCTGTTCATTTAAATCAACATATCGGAGCCGATCGCGTACACGCTTTTAGAGCTTTTGAAGATGGTAAAGTTGAACAAGTCTGTAAATCAGGTAAGGCCATCCTTAAAGGTCATCGCCTAGAAAAAGGCGTAGGCCCAGCTGGTCATGTTATCAGAACAAAGAAGGCCTACTTCTCAAACGATACTTCTCGCGATCCTTTATTTCATCAAGAACAGTCTGAAGGAATTATGCGTGAGCTTGCTCTACCAATCCAGCATGAAGGTGTTGTTATCGGTACTGTTCACTTTCAAATCCTTGATGGTGAGCTAGAGTTTTCTCGTGAACATATTACGAGTGTTCTTGAAATCCTTTCTAAACTTAGCGGCCCACTAGCTAATATGAAGATGTATCTTTCA
This sequence comes from uncultured Bdellovibrionales bacterium, assembly GCA_963976925.1. Lineage (GTDB taxonomy): Bacteria > Bdellovibrionota > Bacteriovoracia > Bacteriovoracales > Bacteriovoracaceae > UBA4207. Next base: position 7,635 of record CAXBMT010000100.1, on the reverse strand, counting down.
GCTAAATCATTAAACGAATCACTTCTTCGTCAAATTGAGCAAAAAGAGCTTGAACTTAAAGAGAAGTCTTCAAGTAAAGAAATCGAATCTAAGCATCTTACTCAAGAAGGTAAGATTGTTGGTAAAAGTAAAATTATGGAAGAAGCTGTTCGTCGCGCAGACAAAGTAGCTGCTTCTAATATGAATGTTTTAATTCAAGGTGAGAAAGGAACTGGTAAAGACCTTCTTGCTCGCAGAATCCACTGTCGAAGTGAACGTGAAGCCTTTGTGGTTGTTGATTGTTCAATTATGACAGAAGGCCAACTTGAGCGTGAACTTTTTGGTGAAGAAACTCACGACATGTCACGCGGTCACAGAATCAGTGTTGGTTCTTTAGAAAGTGCCCATGGTGGAACTCTTTTCCTTAAGAATGTTGATCGTCTTCCGGTTCAACTTCAAGGCAAGATCGCTCACTTTATGAAAGAAAAAGCAGGTCTTCGTGTAGGTGGTCACACTGCCTTTAAAGGTGATGCTCGTATTATCTGTTCATCATCAAGAGATCTACGCGCCTTAGTACAAGAAGGCTGTTTCCGTGAAGATCTAATGTATTCACTAGCAACTATGATTATCGATGTTCCATCTCTACGTGAGCGTGGTGAAGATATCGAAATTATCGCTTCATATTACTTAAACCTTGGTCGCGAAAAAAGTGCACATAAATCACTATCTCAATCAGCGATTAAGTCTTTGGCAGATTACAACTGGCCGGGCAACGTTCGTGAACTTATGAATGTCGTTGAAAGAGCTTATATTCTTGGCGAAGGAATGATCGTTGAGAAATGTCACTTGGCAGAATGTGTTGTCGATAAGATCGACGAATCTCAGTCTCTACAGGACGAGCTTATGGCTTTTGCTGAAATGACTCTTTCTGACCTTGAGCGTCGCCATATCACAAATACTCTTGAGCATTTGGGTGGCAACAAAACTAGAACGGCTAAAGTTCTGGGAATTACAGTGAAGACGCTTTACAACAAACTTCACAGCTACGGCATGATTGAGACTAAAGAAGCATAATTTGAAACTACAATAAATCTTGTATTTGGGCATCTTGCCGCGGTAAGATGCCATTTTGGAGGCTTAATGAGCACTGACACACTATCCGGTACAGCGACAGCAGAAGTTAAACCTGGCGTTCGTAACTTTCGTACGATTCCAGAAATCGAAAACTTCTATCGTTTTGTTTATGAAAACGATCTTCGTCGTGAAACGAAACTAGTCCTTTCTTTAATCGTTCGTAAAATCGCAGCGGCTAATAAAAAGTCTAGAAAGAAAGCAAAAAAGAAAAAACAACTACATTAATAATCATGCCCTGTTTATTTCATAAACGGGGCTCTTTTTTAAGCGGGGCCATCACGGATGGACGGGTCCAATAAATCTAACGTAATTTTTGATCCCATATATGGTTTTATTCGTCTTACTCCTTGGGAGTGGGAGATTATCCATTGTCCCTTTTACCAACGTCTCCGTTGGATTAAGCAATTAGGTTTTTCATTTTATGTATTTCCTGGTGCAGAACATTCGCGCTTTGGTCACTCCATTGGAGTTATGCATAACGCCCATAAAATTCTAGAAAGTTGTGGCCGTGCCGTTTCAGAATCGGAACTCATGGACCCCAAGGCTCAATCTTCAGCAGCACTATTTCATAAAAGTTTAAGACTTGGTGCCTTGATGCATGACCTTGGTACTTTCATGTTTTCTCACACAACTGAGGGTGCTTACATTCAGTATGGTGAAACTACCAACGATAAGAACGGTAAAAAATTAAAAGATGATCATGAAAACTTAGGTTCTTGGATTATTAAGAACACTGATTACGAAGGTGGCGTCACACATATTTTAAAAAAGTATGGTTTTGACCCGCAAAGAGTTTCAGATCTTGTTAAAGGCGTCTCGCCACAAGTGCTTGGGAATCAAATTCTGCATTCTGAAATTGACTGCGATCGCATGGATTATCTGCTTCGAGATGCTCATTATACTGGCTTGAAATATGGTAGTTACGATCGTGATTATTTACTTTATCACTTCAGTGTTCAAACAGTAGAGAAGCAGGAAATTCTAACAATCAAACATAATGCTCTTCACTGCGCCGAAGACTTTTTAATGTCTAGGTTTGCTTGGTACTCGCAAGTGATTCGCTCACCAAGAGGTGCTCGCTACGACGCAATCGCCGAGAGAATTTGTTTTCATTTTCTGCAAAAAGGATGGATTCATCGTTACTCAGATCTTTTAGATATGGTGACTAATGATCCTTCACGTTTTTATAATTTTAATGATGGCTACTTTATGAACCTCGTACATAAACATTATGTTGATGGGGATCTTGATAAGTATGTGACTCTCAAGGATATGGCACGAACTCTCTTGTTCCAAACGGGTGCAAAAGTCGTTAAGTGCGAAGAGTTTAAACAACGATTGATTTCTCAAGAAAGTGACGTCGATCAAAGTAAAGTTATTAAAAGAGCTCAACAGAAGGTTGAAGAAATAAAACATGTTCTTGATAAGAAGGGGACCAAGCTCGATTGGATGATTGAGGATTTACCCAAAAAGCCGATCAATTTTGTCCAGTCTAAAAGCAGCCTAATTCGCTCGGGTAAAGTGAACAACGTCCTGCTAGAAAGAGACCCGGTAAAAATTAGCTACGAAAATGGTGATATTAAGCTTTTGGCCGACGTTGAAAACTCGATTATTTCTAAAATGAGCGAAGTAAATAACTATATTCCAAACGTTTACGTCTCCCAGTCTGCCTATGACCTCTTGATCCAAGAGAAGGTCATTTTACCAGAATAACCAGCTACCAACATATTCTTACATCTTATTCACGGTCAGTATTCTTAGCGATACGCTAACTATCCCCTAACCGAAATAAAATAATCAACAACTCTCAGGGAGTGAGAATGAATAAGATTTCTTTGGTCACGATGGCCTTTTTGATGAGTGGTTTAGCTCAAGCAGAAGTTACAAGACAGCAACATCCAACTGAATTCGTCGTTAAGTTTAAAGACGGAATTTCAAAAGAATTTAAAAGCTCTTGGATGTCTAAAGCACAAACAAAAAAAATTACTAAAGACGGAACTTTTGTAGTTTCTCTTCCTAAAATGGCTAAGGCTTCAGAAGCCTTAAAAGACATTGAGAATCTTTCTGATATTGATTGGGCAGCACCAAACTATATTTATGAAGGGGATGCTCGCGAAGCATTTACACCTAATGATCCTCAGTTTGAAAAGCAACGTCACCATATGATCATTAAATCAACAGAAGCTTGGGGCAAGACTCTTGGGCAAGCAGAGGTTGTAGTCGCTGTTGCTGATGACGGATTTGATCTGGCTCACGAAGATATGACTTCTTCATATTATGTAAATCCAAATGAAATTCCAGGTAATGGAATCGATGATGATAACAACGGTTATATCGATGATACTAAAGGTTGGGACTTCAATGAAGCCGACAATGATCCTTCAAGTGATTCATCAAACGGTGCTCACGGCACTCACGTAGCAGGTATTATTGCTGCTGGCTTTGATGATGGTGTAGGTGTTACCGGTATTTCTCCTAATGTAAAAGTTATGCCTCTTAAGTTTTACGGTGATCGTCGCTGGACTTCAGCTATGGTATACGAAACTTATGCTTACGCAGCTGATAACGGTGCGAAGGTTTTAACTGTTTCTTATAATATTGACGGCTTTGCCAACGATGAAGTCTTTGCTCGTGCACTAGACTACGTTGACACTAAAGGAGTTATTCTTTTTAACTCAGCTGGAAACGGAAACGCTCATCAGAGTGCTAGAACTAAATTTGGAAAAGTTCTTCTTGTTGCCTCAACAAAGACTAAAGTTGGTTCAGAAGATGAGCGAAGCTCTTTTTCAAACTATGGTGTAGATGTTGATATCGCTGCTCCAGGAGATCCAATCTATAGCCATGGTCGTACAAATCGCTACGTAAATATGAGTGGAACTTCTATGGCCGCTCCAAACGCAGCAGCTGTAGCTGGTTATATCTGGTCAACGTTCCCTGAGTATACTCGTGAGCAAGTTGTCCAAAAGCTTCTAACATCTACAGATAATATTGATTCAATCAACAACTCTCGCTACACAAACAAGCTTGGTGCTGGTCGTATCAATGCAAGTCTTGCTGTTGACGAAGAAGCGAACTTTACAACAGTTCGTCAGGTTTGGTTTGAAGATGGGAAGCTAAACATTCACTTTAGAGGTCTTGTTTCAGCAGTCACTGGTCGCTCAGCGATTAGAGTAGAGAGAATCAGCCAAAGAGGAGCTGAGATTATCGAAACTGAAGAGCAAAGTGCACTTGAAATTGGTCAAAGTGTTATGAGAATTAGACTAACTGACTCACAAGCTGGAACTTACAGAATCCACGTAAGTGCTGATCAAATGCAGGACCCATTTGGTAGAGCAATTGATGGTGATAATGATGGTCTTGAGGGTGGTAACTTTGTTCAAACGATTGAACTTTAAATCGCTCATAAAAGAATAGTTGTAAGGGGCTGATTTTATATCAGCCCTTTTTTTATACGAGAAAATAGCGGAACAATTTTCTCGGGTTTATACCAGTAGTTGCACTTGCTGGAGCTTTTGAGTTAAAATATTAAAAGAGATCTAAGTCCGCAAGATCTCAAGGCTTATCAGGATGATTTGCCTAGCGTCGCAAGACTCAAGGATGTGTCTTTCATGTTTCAAAGTCAAAATGGAAATATTGGTTTAAATTCAAACAGAGCTTCTGGGTTGCCACCTGTGAATATCATTTCACTGCAAGACGCTAGCGTTAAATTCGACAAAATTCATGCTTTAAAAAATATAGAACTCAATATTACAAAAGGTGAAATCCTTTTTGTTACAGGCGCTTCTGGCGCAGGTAAAACGACTCTTTTAAGAATGTTGTCAGGTGATATTGAACCAACTTCAGGAGTGGCAAAACTTCCTTTTAATAATAGAGAAGAATTTTTTGTCGCAAGAGTTTTTCAAGACCTAAGACTCCTTCCAGAACTTACATGTGAAGCAAATTTAAATATCGCTTACGATCCTGCTCTTTACGATAGTAGAAAGTCATTTGAAAAAGATAAAGCTGAACTATGCCGAGTTCTTGGCGTAAGCGATCGCATGAAACTCAAAGTGAAAGATTCTAATGGGGGACTTCAGCAAAAGATTGCGATTATCAGAACTCTACTTACAAAGCCGGATGTTCTCATCGCAGATGAGCCAACAAGTGCCTTGGATGCAGATAATGGGAAACGACTTTTTGAGGTTCTTAACTATTTTAATATGAAGCGTGGAATGACTATAGTTTGGGCCACACATGACAAAGAACTTGTAAAAAGTTTCTCGGGTCGAATTCTTCATTTAGATAGCGGAAGACTAGTTTATTCGGGGCATGCATGTTTTATTTAAATCAATTTTTTCAAACAGTAAGACAATTTCCGATTCGCTTTGGATTTATTCTTATTTCAACAGTTGCACTTTTTTTTAGTGCAAGCCATAGAGACTTTATTAAAGAGGCTAGCGGTTTACATAAAGCCCAAGAAGTCTTTCATCCGTATTTCCACGCCCTCATTTCAAGTAAACAAAATATTCCATGGATCTCTAGAAAGCTTAAAGAGTTACCAGGTGTTGAAAAGGTTGAGATTCTTGAAAATGAAAAACTCAATCAACAAGTACAGTCATTACTCGAGGGAATGGATGGAGATATCGCTCAAGCTGTAGGAGAGTTATCACTAGCTGGAGTAAAAGTTGTTACAAGGTCTGAACTTGAAGAAAGATCAATCACTCTTTTGAAAGACTACCTTATTAGACTTTCTGGAAATGATACGACAGTTGGAGCCACCGTTTTTCCTCCTAAGAAAAGAAAGATGAGTGCTTATTCGTGGCAGGCGTGGTTCTCTGAAATTATCATTTGTCTTTGCTTTATGACTTGGGTTTTCAGTGTCCTCGCTTTCACAAAGCCGATTAAGAAAAATGCTTACTTAGTAGAACAATTTCAAAGAAGAAAAAATGTTGCAATCAAGACTTGGTTCTCTGGAATTAGTTTAATGATCGCTATTGGTCTGGGATGTACTTTCATTCTAAAGAAGCCAGACTTAGCAGCTCTTGGAATTTGTCTCGTTACAGTCATGGCTTCAAGTTTATTCTATTCAAGAAAAACTTCTTGGGAAGGTTAGATTGAATAAAGCACTTATATTATTTGTTTCGTTTCTCGTTTTACCAACCTTTTTTACGGTTGCCGATTCAGCGACAAAACCTTTATCAATTAGTGCTCTAGAAAAAAATGTAAAAAATGTTCAAAAAGAAGTTGATGCCTACGCCAAAGATATCTCTTATCTCGAAAGTCAGCTTGGCAAGACTCATAAAAAATATCTTTCAACCATGCAGTTAAGACAAAAGCTTGAGTCAAAGTTGAATGAGTCAGAATCTAACCTTGTTCAAAGTCAAAGCGAAACAAGAACTAAAATCGAAAAACTTAAGACGGTCCTAAAAAGATTAGCGCTTCAAGAACTTGATCGGAACCAGAATGCCGCAGCAATGGCAGCGAGAAAGGTTCTCTCTAAACAAGTCTCAAAGCAGTTAACAGCACTTAAAAACATTTCAAAAGATGCTGCTGACTATGATGCCGAACTGCAAAGTATTCGCTCTAGAATTAAAGACTATCAAGAAACTGAGTCTCGCTTAGCTCAATTAGTCCAAACTATGGAAGAGCAGAAAAATACAAAAGCTGAGGAGTATCTTCAGGCAATCTCTAAAAAGAGTGCTGTAGAAGAGAAGTTGAGTGCCATAAAGTTAACTAGGCGTGTAAAAGCTAGAATTAAAAGTGATATCGACTCCAGGTTTAGTTCGCCGGTTGATGACTTTGTTGGCATTGAATACGACAAAAAGGGTATTACCTATAAGTTTAATGGCAGAAGGCCTGTCCTTGCTTCTGAGAACGGAAAGATAGCCTACGCAGGTCGTCTTTCAACCTATGGAAACGTTGTTTTAATTGACCATGGTAATGAAACTAGATCAGTCATATTAGGAAGTTTTTTACCGAAGCTTAAGAAGGGTCAAACTGTTTCGAAAGGTGATATCATCGGCTACACTGAAGCAAATACGAATCAAGGCAAAATCTACTTTGAAGTTCGAAAAAGAGATAAGGCCCAAGATACGATTGCATTAATGGATAAGACATTTTTACAAAAACATAAAGTTACTAAGATATAAAAATACGTTTGGAGTTATTGAATGAAACCCGTCCCTTTACGTGGCCGAAAAGCAGCCTTGATTTGTCTTTGCATTTCAGTCTTTGGTATCAGTGTTGGCTTTTTAGGAACTGGTAGTGTTCTTGCCACGACTAAATCTAGGTTTGAAAAACTAGAGCTTTTCAACAAAGTCCTTTTTTTAGTTGAGGGGCAATATTACCGTGAAGTAGATACTGAGAAATTAATTGAAGGTGCTCTTAAAGGGATGATGCAAACTCTTGACCCGCACTCAGCATTTTTAGATAAAGAAGTTTTTCAAAAGATGAATGAAGATACTTCTGGTGAGTTTGGTGGACTTGGTGTTGAAGTCACTCAAAAAGATGGGGTTCTAGTTGTAATTACTCCTATCGATGATA
>CAXBMT010000099.1:0-9112 GCA_963976925.1 uncultured Bdellovibrionales bacterium | reverse complement strand
ATAATTGGAACTATTGGGCAATGATTGGCTCTGATCAATATAATAGCTATAGAAGAGTTGCTGCAACTGCAGGTGCAACTGCAGGATCTATTCATGCCAGCTCTTTTGATACAGGTAGTCCTTCAGATACAAGTCCAGCATTTTTAGCTGTTGGTCAAGATGAGTGGAGTATTAGTTCAGGTGCATTTCTAGCAAGTGGAGCTAACACAACAGTTGAGCCAGTTTCCATTAATGCCAATGTAACTAACCCTAGAGTCTACTCAAGCTTTAGCATGAACGATATGGTTAACAATGCAGCGTTTTGGGATTTCACTTACTAACTTATTGGCAGCGACGTAAGCCTGGGTGGTTTGCTGGAAGAAGATTAGCTGCTACTCGACAGATCTGGGTCGTACTTCCGTTATTTCGATCAAGTTCTAAACAAGCTCCAACATGTCCAGAAGAAGTTTCACTAGCACCCTCGCCAAAAAGCTCTGTGACATTTAAGCCAGCTGTAAAGTCTTCAATCGGAAAGCCGTTCATGACTTCATTAAAAGTGTCTTCAAGCTTTGCCATCTCTTCTTTTAAAGCGTCTGTAATACTTCCTTCAAGAGAGGCATCTTCAAGTCCTCCTTGGTAATTAAAAAGATCATCTCTAAAGTTGATTTTAAAGCAAACAGGTTTGCCGTTAGTACATCGTCTACTTAACTCAACATCATAATTCATTTGAATATCAGTATTATCAAATCTTCCAAGACGCCAAAGGCCTAAGTTGATCATGCTAGATTTACCATTAGACTGACAATCTCTTAAAGAAACAGTCGCTCTCATATTTGAGCCACCCATGCCACTTATACCAATTGATTCCATGTCACTACAGCTAAATCTTGGTCTCTCTTCACTCTGGTCTTCATCTGTATTCTCTTCATCCATCATGCGAATACCACATCGACCACCAGTGCTGGTCTGACAAACATTTCCCTTAGATATTTGATCTGCGAGATAGTTATTGACGTAGCTTAGATCAAGCATTGAATAAAAACCGTTACAGCTTGCAGGTGGCTCTCTTCCGGCTAGAGCTGATGTATAATTGCCATGACAAAGTTCAGGAATAAAAACTTCAACTTCAAGAGAACCATCGTCGCCAAGTTGAGTAAGTTGCCTGATAATCATTTGCTCAGTCTCATCTTCACTTGGAGTTATTCTAGTTGGAATGGCTCTAAGACCATTAATCGCTAGATTATATTCTCTTTTGTTGAGACATCTTTGATTTGGTGCTCTCATTGTTGAGAGGTACTGACTTAAACGATTTGCTGTTGCGCTATCACTATAAGATGGATTTTGTCTTACCCAGTAGGAGATATTATTCATTCTATTGATTAACTCGCCACAATTGTTTCTACCATTAAGAGCTGTTAGCCCATCGATATGACCATTGATACTTGTAGTAATACTGGAATTAGAAATATTGGCCATTGGCAGCGAGATTTCTGGAATTGATGGATTTTGGTTTGATAATGTCTGCGCGACGATTGTATTTAATTGTTCACTAAGAATATCTCTGACATTAGTGATGATAGGAGCTTCTATCATTTGAGCAACTCTTCTTTCGGCCAAAACTGGTGATAGGTAACCTTTGGCAATATTGTTGAGATCATTTTGGCCTAATGAACTAAGCGGGGTAGTATTTGGAACAGAGATGATCAAACCTAGTGTTTCACCGCGCTTAATTTTGAAGCTAACATTGTTAACATCTCCAATTCTTTCTAGAGTTGTTATGGAAAAATCACTCATATTAATAGCAGCGTTAAAACATAATTTTTCTGATTGTTCGGTATTGATTGAAAGATCAATATTCTCTATTCCTACATCATATGTCTCTTGTTCAGCTTCAAGATTGAGTCTTAAAGAAGTATTGATATCAAGCTTGATATGGCCACATATTTTTATTCTAGACTCTGGTGAATTAGGGTTAGAAAACTGTGAAAAATCAAAGTCGAGTTGATCAAGTGTAAAATTATCTAGCTTCACTCCTGAAAAAGTGTCACCACCAACTGTTCTTTCTGGATAAGTGATTCGCGTAAGCTGTGCTGCCGTTGATTCAGTACTAGAGAAAAGTTCGGGATTTAAAATATACCCAATGGCAGCCAGCTCAATTGGCTCCGCAAATGGTTCTGCACCTAAGTTATAAGACTTGTTAACACTCGAGGCTATGAGCCTATTGCCTACAGTTTCTTCGTTTCCACTATCTGGATTGGTCGTAAGTTGATAGCGAAGAATATCAGTGATGAGATCCTCATTTTCGCTAACGCCTTGTCGAAGACTTTGAATACCACCTGTTCCAGCTCCAAAAACAAGTGCTGGTCTATATTCACCTGGTATTTGGCAATAAACACCTGCTCCACATTCTGAGACATCTGCTGCACTAAGTTGAAGGCTTAGAAATATATTGATACAGAATGTAATTAAAATCATGACCATTGTTTTTGATCGGCATATTTTATACAAAAGCTTATCTTTTTGATATTGTTGAGTTTCTAAGTTTACTATTGATTTTTTTAAGAGGTTTTTTTGCAGCAATTAAACACTATAGTATCCGAGTTTACCGCTTTTAAAGATTGGGAAGATCGTTACAAGCACCTAATAACTTTAGGTAAAAAGATGCCTGACTTTCCTGAGGAGCATCGCTTAGAAGCCAATAAGGTAAAAGGCTGTCAATCTCAAGTCTGGCTAGTTAGTGAGTTGGTTAAAACTGATGAAAAATATATTATTAATTTTTTAGCAGATAGTGATGCGAGTATCGTTAAAGGAATAGTTGCCTTATTAACTAAAGTTTATAGTGGGTTAGAACCTGATCAAATCCTTCAGTTAAAGCCAGACTTTATTGATGAAATCGGACTTAGGCAGCATTTAAGTATGTCTCGTGCTAATGGATTAAATTCAATGCTTAAGCAAATTAACTTGTATGCTTATGCTTACCAACAAAAAATTAAAATGGGTTTAGTATGAGTGACTTTTTATTAGAGCGACCAAGAAGACTTAGAAACTCTGGTGCGCTTAGAAATATGATACAGGAAAGTCACGTCACACCTGCTCATCTGATTGCGCCTCTTTTTGTCGTAGATGGGAAAAATCAAAAAGTATCTATTCAGTCGATGCCAGGGCAGTTTCGTTTGAGTATCGACCTTTTAGTCGAAGAGTGTAAGCGATTGAACTCGCTTGGCATACACAGTGTCGCAATCTTTCCTGCACTTGAAGCTAGTTTAAAAACTCAAGATGCAAAAGAAGCCATTAATCCTAATGGACTTTATCAAAATACAATTAAAGCCATTAAAGACGCTATTCCACAAATGCTCGTTATGACCGATGTAGCACTTGATCCCTATAATAGCGATGGTCACGATGGCTTGGTTGATTCTAGATCTGGTGAAATTCTTAACGATGAAACACTTGAGCTACTAGCACAAATGGCGATTATTCAGGCCAATGCAGGTGCTGATATTATCGGCCCTTCCGATATGATGGATGGCAGAGTTGCCTCTATAAGAGATGCTCTCGATAGTGAAGGTCATCATAAAACTGCAATCATGTCTTACACTGCTAAGTATGCTTCAGCTTTTTATGGCCCATTTAGAGATGCTCTAGATTCTGCTCCAAAAGCAGGGGATAAAAAAACCTATCAGATGGATCCTGCAAACTCTAGGGAAGCACTCCGCGAAGCAAGGCTAGATCAGGCTGAAGGTGCAGACTTTTTAATGGTTAAGCCAGGCATTGCTTATCTAGATATTATTTCACAACTCTCACAATCTTCTGATCTTCCGATTGCTGCTTATAACGTATCTGGTGAGTACGCTATGGTTAAGGCCGCAGCTGAAAAAGGTTGGATTGACGGCGATAAAGTTATGCAAGAAATGCTTGTTGCTTTTAGAAGAGCAGGAGCTTCAGTCATTCTTACTTACTTTGCTGGTGAGTTTGCCAAGCTTTATGAAAGAGGCTGAATTTTCTTTAAGTGCCTTTCAATAATTTCTTTATCATTTTTTTTAGTTTCAGGGCTTGTTTGCTGAACTTTTGCTAGCTTTTCCTCTAAACGTGAAAGCTCTAAAAGAAGTTGCATGCAATGACGTATAATCATAAATCTCTCTTTTGTTTGATTGCTAAAACTATTGTATACAATGACAAACAAAATGCAAGGATATAAAAAAGCCTCGCTTTAAAACGAGGCTTTTGTGATCAAGATCATTTGCTTACTACTCTTTGCGAACTCTAACTTTTTTAAGCTTAGACTTCGAATCTGTGTGCTTTTTAGCAGCAACGCCTAATAGGCCTAGTAGTGCTGCAAGTGAGGTGATCAGGGCCAAGTCAAATTCCAAGATAACCTCCCGGTGGCTCCTATAAGATATTATACCCTATATTCTTAACTAATATCGGTCGGTATTGATTAAGAATTAACTATCTATTATGCGCAGATTACTAAATTCTTTGTTTTCAGCTATTTAGCAATCCTCTTTTCATGAATTTCTTCAATTACTTTAATGAGGTCATGCTCATCACCAGGCTTCATATTGGTTACCCATTGACCTTCAGGGTAGATTACACAGTTGATTCCCTTGGCACATTTACCTAAACAACCACTCGCGTTAATTCTCACTTCGCCTTTATCCCATCTCGAAGCGGCCATACGCTTTACAACGTTTCTAAAGGCTACACCAACGCCTTCCTTTGCTGGTTCTCCGTAACCCTCAATGGTGCAGCTGTTACAGATAAAAACATGTGTGGTGATTGTTGCTTCAGTCGTTTTCATAAAGCCTATCATGTCACTGATTAGCTCCAAGAACTAGTCTTCCTTTACTGTAACTTCTTCGACTTTTCTTTTACAATAAATGAATATTCTAAATAAAGAGGTTGATTCGTGGCCACAGATCCAAAGCATAAAGCACTTGAAATTAATTTAGACAAAAGTATCTATGGTGCTTTTGCTGAAATTGGAGCTGGACAAGAAGTTGTCCGCCATTTCTTTAGGGCAGGTGGCGCAGCTGGAACGATTGCAAAGACAATGTCGGCTTACGATATGAAGTTCTCTGACGATATTTATGGCAAAGAAACCTCAGGTCGCTATGTTTGCGAAAGTCGTCTAGCTAAAATGCTTGATCATGAATACTCTCTAATGCTTGAGCGTTTAGATAGTCGTGCAATTGACACACGCTTTTTTGCTTTTGCTGACACTGTTGCAGCTAAATCTTTTTCTGGTAAAGGGGAGAGTCATGGCTGGATGGGGATGCGTTTTCAAGACACTCCTAAAGGCAAACCTTCTGAAGTGATCATTCATGTAAGGATGCTCGATAAAGAAAATGTTCAACAACAAGAAGCTCTGGGCGTTATTGGTGTGAACTTAGTTTATGCAGCTTATAAACACTCTGAAGATAGAGAAAGTTTTGTTACTGAATTAATGGATGGGTTAACGACTGAAAGAATTGAAATCGATATGATTCGTGTTTCAGGCCCAGCTTTTTCAAAAATCGATTCTCGTCTTTTATCGCTTGAGTTAGTTAAACGTAACTACTGTCAGGCAGTGATGTTTGCAGCTGATGGTAAAGTCATGCAGGCTTCAGATGCTATCTACAAGAAGAATGTTATTCTTTGTCGTGGCTCATACCGTCCGCCAACGCTTGTTAACCTTGATATGCTTGATAAAGGTAAAGAATGTTTCCAAAAACTCATTGGAAAAAACGCTGGAGACATTTTAGTCCTTCCAGAAATCTCGATGAATAATTTACGAGATCGCGGTGAAGTTGATAATGAAGACTTTTTAGCTCGTGTTGATCTGTTAACCGTTATTGATCACCCAGTTCTTATTACAAACTTTCAAGATTTCTCAGACTTGAATATATTCATTTCAACTTATAGTAGGGGACAGGTTGCCTTTGCTATGGGTTATTATCCCATGAGTGAACTCTTTGATGAAAAAAACTACTTAGATGTTCAGGATGGAATGCTTGGAAGTCTTGGTCGTTTAACCGGTCATAATACGAGAATTCTTGTTTATCCGGCAAAGCAAGATGAAGGAGAGGGGATTAATACGATTGATTCTCTTAAGCTCGATTCTTCAACTCAAAAGCTAATACAATTCTTAAGAGAAAAAGATAGGCTTTGTGATATTACAAATTATAATAAGGAACACTTTACCATTTGGTCTAGAGTCGTTTTAAAAATGATTCAAGAAGGACAAGATGGTTGGGAAGAGATGGTACCTAAGGCTGTGGCCAAAAGAGTAAAAGAAAAATGTCTTTTTGGTTATCCCTGTGAAGTGTGAACTTATCCTTTACTATCTTCTTTTACAGGCATGCTAACGGCATTGAATAGTTCGCTAAAAAAATATGATGTTTACTCGTTTCTTTCATTGAATTGTGATTTCTCGTAGACTGATTGACACTGGATTCTTATGGTTCTCTCTGAAGTGAATCTTAACGCAGCTATTTCCTTACTACTTTTTCCGTGTCGTAGTAAAAGTGCTATTTCTTTCTTTGCTGGCTATGGGGCTGATTCAGTTCAGTCTTTAAATGTACCAACAATGATTAATTCAAATTACGAAGCTACCGGAGAACTTGCCTCTCTTTGGGAGGCTAAAGAGTCTACATTTAGAATTGCAAATATGGGAGATCTGACCGAATCAGACATAGATTTACTCCTACTTCAAACTGCAAGCTTTTTAAAAAAATGAAGTATTTTTTATTGTTTTTGTTTTTCTCGTTTTCAGCTTTTGCAAAAGACATAGAGATTCTTAAGTTAAAACTTAACCCTAGTGGATCACAGGTTATTTATAAGGCCGGATTTAATCAAGAAAAGTGTGAGTTCATTCCCGGCGAAGCACCAACTTTTTTTAGAACGATGAAGACTCCTTTGGGAGATTGGCAGCAAGAACAAAATTTTCTTGATCGTCTCTACTTTGGTGTTAAAGATCAAACAATTGCTCCTAAAAAATTAACTCTTGTTCTTAATGCTGCAGATAATTTTGTTATTGTGGTTACTCCTTTAAGCACTGGAGGAGATTGTGTCATTAAGCGTGAGCTTTTATCAGAAAAAGAATTGATGGAGATAGGTTCTATTGAAATAGTCCTTGATATGACTTTTGGTGTTCCGGTTCTTGATGAGATTATTATTGAGAATCAAGAAAACATAACGTTTAAAAAATCCAAACTAAGACCATGGCACCTGTCGGGATACTTTCCTATCTATGAAGCACACGTCGGACTGGGATTTAACTACCACTCAAATATTTACAAGAAAAATGATAAACGCTTTTGGCGGACAGATCCTGCACTTGAACCTGTGCCTCTTGTTCTTCTTCGAGTCGGCCCATTCTTTGTTAATAGAGATGGAGCAGGGGCTTTACTTTTACCTTTTCCGAAGGCAACTCTGATATCTACATTCCTTTTTGATGGTGAGCCTTTTCGCGGTGATGGTTTTAGGGAAAGGAAACGTTCAGTTTTTTCAGGTTTCATCTTTAAATCAGGAGATTTTTACGTCCAATACTTCAAAGATATTAGTAAAGTATCAAGAGGTTGGGTCGCTAATTTTGCTTGGAACCCTGAGTATAGTATTTCTAATCAATACCAAATTTCTCCACGAATTATGGCGCAGCGCTGGGATGGTGATTATACAAACTATTATTTTGGTGTTCAAAGTTTTGGTGCAACTTACCAAGCTAAAGAAACCTGGAATGGAATGCTAACCTTAACTCAAAGCTATAGGTGGGGAAGAATTAAAGGTGTTTTGGTTACTGAGCTAAAAGTTTACGGTTCTGATGTTGATCATTCTCCACTTACTAAGCAAAGAAGTGAGTTCAGACTAATTTCTGGCTTCATGTATAATTTATTTTAAGCAACCTTGACATAGATCTTTAAGCTCCCATCTTATAATTAGAAGGAGTTATTATGAATAAATTTGATTCTATTGTCGCAGGCTCTCTTGATATTGCCCAGACTGAGGCACTTAAGCGTAAGAACGCTGAATTGCTACCTATTCATCTTCTTTATGGGTTAGTCAATAATCCTCAATCCTTTGCTTCAAGAGCATTTAAATCTTATAAAAAAGAAATAAGTAAATTACTTGATAATGCTGCAACATTATCTTCAAGTGTTAGTGTAGACCAATTAAAAGCTTCCTCTAAGTTTTCTGAATGGTTAACTTACGCTAGCTCTCATGCCATCCAAGCTGGTAGACAAGAGGTTACCGAAACGGATCTTCTGAAGTACATAACACAAGCACTTCCAGAGTTTAACTTTGATCCAAATATATTAAATCAGGCCCATGACGCTGAAGATGAAGTACCAAGCTTTTTAATCAATCTTAATGAACTCGCTGAGCAAGGTAAACTTGATCCAGTTATTGGTCGCTCAAAAGAAATTCGCGCTGTGATGGAAATTCTTGGTCGTCGCGGTAAAAATAATCCAGTTTTAGTAGGCCTTGCTGGCGTTGGTAAAACAGCCATTGTTGAAGGCTTAGCAGAGTCTATTGTTAAGGGTAATGTTCCTGATGTTCTTAAAGACAAAAAGGTTATGTCACTTGATATGGGCTCCCTCATGGCCGGAACCAAGTTTCGTGGTGAATTTGAGGAGAGACTACAAAAACTTATCAAATGGGTTAAGGGCCAAGCCGGAGAGGTCATCCTCTTTATCGATGAAATGCATCAACTTGTTGGAGCAGGTCGAACCGATGGTGCGATGGACGCTGCAAATCTACTAAAGCCTGCACTCGCACGCGGAGAGCTTCATTGTATTGGTGCTACAACACCAGATGAATATCAAAAGTATATCCTTGGTGATGCTGCACTTGATCGTCGTTTTCGCCCTGTGAGAGTTGAGCAACCGTCAAAAGAAGATGCTATCGAGATCCTAACTGGCGTTCGTGAAAAGATGGAAATCCACCACGGAATCAAAATCTCTGACGATGCAGTTTTTCAATCTGTTATGCTTTCGGATCAATACTTAACTGATAAGCAGCTACCAGATAAAGCCATCGATCTTATTGATGAAGCTGCTAGTGCTTTAAAGTTATCTGCTGAAGCCATGCCTGCTAAGCTTGTTGAGCAGCAGGCAGAAATTCGCTCGAAAAAAATATTTTCGCAAATGAATCA
>CAXBMT010000098.1:0-9115 GCA_963976925.1 uncultured Bdellovibrionales bacterium | reverse complement strand
AGCTTAACGCTAAGAGACTCAGATTGTAGTTTCCCGACAGATGGGGGAATCGCCGTGGTGGTATAAAGAGTGCAGAAGGGAGGTTTCCTCTTGATTACTTTGGTAGTTCTTTTCGCCAGTCGCTTGAGCTTATTGCTTTAAATGATCCCTCAGAGTCTAAAATTAGAGTTGCTTTTTACCCACACCCTATTGGACTAGATAATCTTGTTGCTCTTCCTTACGATTTAAGACGCCGCTTTGAAGTTGTTGTAGCTCGAAAAGATGCTGATTACCTAATGACTAAATGGGTATTTTCGCCTCACCTTAGTAATCTTCGAGAGTTTGAGCCTTATTTGTATAAGTCTATTAAAGTTAATGATGTTTCTATTCATAATATTTATAGGCTTAAATAGCAGTCACACTTTTTTGATATTGCATTTTTTTGAGGCAGTTCCTAAGATCTTATTGAGATTCAAGTATATAAAAATACATCTCCTTTCTTTCTATATCTAGCTGAGTATAATTCAACGAATGAATAGATCATTAATACAGATCATTGCTCTCATTGTTTGTATTACGGTTTGTTCGTGCAAGATCCAAGAGAAAATCACACCCCTCGCAAATCCAATTACATTGGCCGAGCTACAAAGAGAGCAGCTTGAGCAAGAGCTGCAAATTCAAGGCAAGACTAATGCTACTAGCTCGACTATTCAAAGCATTGAATTTGGTGAGTCAGGTGTTTATTACTTAAAGGTTGTCTATAATATTGATGAAGTTGATATTTTTGAAGTTGCAGATATTCCTAATCAGTTTGAGCAGCTTGCCAATTCATTTCTTGGAACCCTGACGAGAATTGTTTTAGGGATTACCGGCTCTCAAGACGTAGATTTGTCGGAGTATGTTGTTGATTTATCTACACTTCAATTTGACTCAGATATCATCAGATCGATTAGAATTCATAAAATATTTTTAAAATACTCAGATGAAGTTGAAAGACAAAGTGACTTTACGGCAGACTTTTCGTTTGTTGAAAGTCTAGAACTTGCTCAGCCTGTTTTTATACCAGGTATAGGTGACGGAGAAAAATTACTGTTTAGTTATCGTCAAAGGAATAATCGTTGCCTTTACAAATGTTTAGAATTTGAAGTGCATGAACAAAACCTGCTTACCCTAATTGAAGAAGAGCAAGTTTTGACTCTTAAACCACTTCTATCAATTAGAGCACTTCCAAAAGTGACGGACTTAAAAATTGAAGGGCAGGTTGAACTACAAATTGGAATCAAACTTCCATTTTAAAAGAAAAGTCTAAACTCGAGATCAACTCTTTCGTACTTTGGCGTATTCTTACCGCCGATAATACTTTGAATAGCAAGATTGATACTAACTGGCGCTGGAAACAATTTCTTTTTGAACATATTTAGAGTGGAGTATGTCGTAGCGAATCTTAGAGTGTGTGACCTTAGCTGCGTATTACTACCATTTATCTTGTCCGCTATACTTGATGAGCTTTGGTAATTATCACCGTCTTTATATTCAAAGATATAATTCAAGGCTGTCGACCACTCATCATCGAGTCGGTAATTACCTTGTGTGGCCATAAGGTACTTATCACCAAGGTCAATCTTACTTTGTCCTCGTTGATCGGTTATTGGAAATTCAGCCGAGTCTGGAAGGCGAGTGGTTTTCTTGAAAGGGTGTTGAATCGTATACCTTGTCCACAAGTCCAAACCAAAATCGCGAGTAAATTGATAATCGCCCCCAACCTCAATAAAGTTATCCCATTGCCCATCACCAAAACTAATATCTTGTAATATGTCAGGATTGTCTTCTCTACCCGTAGGAGCAACACCGCCGAAATTTACTAAAACGCCCCCTTTTTCAAAAGTATAAAAGTTCCACATGACTCCAAATTCTAGATCACCAAAACCTGTGGCTTCCCATTTTCCTAGAGGTTGGTACTTATAATAATTTACAAAAAGGTTTTGAATGATTCGAACATCTATATCAGGAAGGCCTTCAAGTGATATGCTTGATCCAACATTGTTTCGACCTTTTTCTGTTCTTCTAAGATTAAGATCAACTGTTGCATCAAAAAATGGAATGAAAGCATAACCAGTTATTTTATCCGTTATTCCATAACCCCCGCCTAAAGCCTGTGCAAAGACCTCTGAAGTGGCTGAACCTTCAAATGTACCGAAGTTAAAGGCTGCATAGTCTGCTGCAGATAAAGAATCAAGATATGTATCAACAGAAGAATTAATACCTCTCAGTACATCTGCGTTGATTTTTGTATTAACACTATAGCCCTCAGGTCTTCCTTGAGCATTATAACTTCCTTCAATCGTATTGGTTTTTATGAGTCTAAAAGTTAGATTTCGAACGCCTTTAGGCAAGGTTTGATGATATCCTGCAAAGACAGAATTCGTTATGAAAATGAATAGAAATAGAGAGTATTTCTTCATATAATCTTAGCTACACTACAAAACTCATCTTAAGTAGGGAATTATGGATTCTATAGAGAATTTTTCAATTCAATCACCGGTTGGACGCTTAACTCTCTTAGCTTCTTCAAAGGGTTTATGTGCTGTTTTATGGGAAAAAGAAAAACTTAATCGAGTTAACATCCCATTAGGACGTAAAAATTCGAATAATCCTTTTATAAAAATGGCATCAGAGCAATTATCAGAATACTTTGCAGGTTCAAGAATGAAGTTTTCAGTTCCTCTTGATGTCGTAGGTACTGATTTTCAAAAGAATGTTTGGAAGAATCTTCAAAAAGTTCCCTACGCAAAGACAGTTAGCTATAAAGACATCGCTATTAGTATGAAAAAGCCTACTGCCTCTAGGGCCGTTGGAATGGCTAATGGTAAGAATCCGCTATCAATCATTGTTCCGTGTCACCGGGTAGTTGCTAGCAGTGGTGAGTTAACTGGATATGCTGGAGGCCTTAAGAATAAAAAAATCCTTTTAGACCTCGAAAGCAAAACTCTTAACGACCACTAGAGTTACTATCTTCACCTGTGAAGAAGTTCATCACTCTTCTAAAGAAACTCGGTGGAGTTTGTCTTCTAGAGGTATCATTAATAACTGGACTCGGTTCATGAGCAAAAAGGTGATAGCGACTCTCAAGGTAAGACACGATCTGTTCTTCTTTCGGGTTTTGACAAGTTCCATCCGGAAGTACAGTTGATTCAAATTTTAACCAACCTGAAGTTTCACTTCCACTACCTGACCACCACCACACTTTAGACTTTCTCATTCCTCTTGCCGCTTGTTGAGGTGCTTTGGTGTAATCATTGGTCCACATAAAGAAACTTGATTCACCACCAATGGCCGAATATTCTTCTAATGCTTGTGCAACTGGCGATTGCTCATCTTCAAGCCAGCTAACAAGCAGCTTATTACCTTGAAGCATACACTTTTGTGCTGCATCTGATCCCTCACCATAACTCCATAAGACTCGATCTGGGTAAGGTGAGCCAGGGATTTCATCATCAAAAGGCCAATACTCCATTCCTCCAATATAGGCTGGTCCGATTTGACCAGAACGAGGACGCTCATTTGACTGAGCAAATGATTGAGAAGCTAAAAGAAGACCTAGTATCAGTAATGATAGTTTGTTCATATAAACTCCAATATAATTGTTTATCGGAATACTCAGGTAATTGCTTTAGTTAAATATTTTGTCACTTAGTCTTCGAAGTGTTTAAAATCATGTAGGGGAATTATGAACTGAAGAGAATGTCCATGGAGCTACCATGAAATGCCTTTCTTTAGTTATTCTACTTATCAGTTCGTCAGTTTTTGCCAACCATTTAGAAACGGTTTGCAAATCAGCTCTTCAGCCTTATCCAGGTCGTGCCGGATACTTTGTCTCCAACCCGCCCAAATTTTCTGAAAACTTCATTGCTCGTAGTTACTTTAACGAAGAAGGCAGAATTAATGTTGTAGAAAACTTTGATGGAATAAAGATTTATCAGCTTGCCGATAAAATTAGAGGCCTGAATGAAAATCAAAATTCTCTATGGCTCTTACAAGACTATGAGCTAGTCAATATCACAACGACTGGAGTGCTTATCGCACGTCACCCTTTTGTCTTTAATCCAAACCCTCAAACGGCTAAGGCGGTTTCGATGACTAAGGTTGGTGAGTTACTTTTGATTGCAAGAGGTAGAGACGGATTGACGGCATTTAATATGGAGACACAAAAAATATTATGGCATACCGATCTTTTAGAAGTTGATGGCGGAAAACCTGTTGCTATCGCTTTTGATGGTGATCATGGGCAAGCAATCTTCACCAGCACAAGAGAGGGGGGGTTTAACGGAGTTGTTACGATTGATATTGAAAATGGTAAGGTTTTGGGACAAACACCCTATAATCGTCGCCGTGCTGGAGTAATTTCTCCAGATGCCGTTGCCCATTGGAATAATGATTCTTTGATTATTAATAATGGTGGATGGATTCACGTCTTAACACAAGATCAAATCCAAACAAGAAAGCCAGTAAAACCTAAGTGGGTTGCCGTCGAAGTTGGAGATGATCTGCACTTGCATTATATGATGCTGAGTGGAGACTTTTTCATTGAGAATAATAAATTATTTGGCTGCGGCATGATGAACGAGCGAAACGGCGATCAAGTCACGCGCTTCGCTCGCTTATTCGAAGTTCAATTGGATTAGAGATTCTTCCAGTTTTGCTTTCCTAAAAAATCAGCTTTTCCAAGATTAACGCCACTCATTCTTAAAAGAGCATATGTAGTGGTTGCATGGAAGTAGAAATTTGGAAGAGCGTGGCTTACAAGAAACTCTTTTCCCTCTAAGCCTTTACCAGGAAGCCAAGGAAACGTCGCTGTTATAGCTTCGTAGCCTTTATATTCTTCGGGTTTAGTTGCGGCCAAAAACTCTATTGTTTTACCAATACGAGTTTTAAGTTCGGCAAGTGTTGTTTCATTATCTTCAAATTTAGGTGCGGCCTTATTGGTAAGTCTGGCAACTGCGCCTTTTGCGATATCCGTTACGATTTGAACTTGCTTAACAAAAGGAAACATATCCGGAGCAAACCTTAAAGAAAGGTAGGAGTTTGGATCAAAGCCACGATCCTTAGCATGTGTTTCTGCCTTGGTTAAAATATCATTAAGAGATTGAAGCGTTCTTATAAACTGCTCATCTACTAATTTATTGAGTGAAATTTCCATTGAGCTTCCTTAGTTAATAAATTGAATCACACGATCTTTTGGAAAGCGTACTTTTTTAATATCTTGGTATTTATCATCAGCATGACGATATCCTACGGCAACGGCAGCAACTGCAGCGTATTCTGTATTCTCGAGATTTAAAATTTTGTCGTAAGCGGCAGGATCTAAGCCTTCAAGTGGGCAAGTATCAATTCTCATTTGTGCGGCAGCATTCATAAGGTTTCCCATAGCTATATATGACTGTCTTTGCGCCCAAGATTGTGCGATTTCACTTCTAGGTCCTTCGACGACATCTGAAATGATTGCATTTCTGTAGCCTTGAAGACTTTCAACTGTGGCGCCTCTTTGTTTTGCGATGTCTGCAATGAACTCATCAACATTTTCTTTGGTAATAGTTTTTAAGGTAGTGAAAACAACATAGTGAGAACAATCGACTACTTGAGTTTGATTCCAAGAAACATCCTTAAGCTTAGCTCGTAGGTCTTTGTTTTGGACCACAAGGAATTTCCAAGGCTGTAGGCCATAAGATGAAGGGGATAGTCTTAATGACTCTTCAAGAACAAGCCAGTCCTTCTCAGCCAGTTTTTTATTGGGATCAAACTGCTTTGTAGCATATCTCCAGTTTAAGTCCTTGATATAACGATCTGTATTAAATTCCATGATGTACTCCTTCCCTTGTCAATTAATTGATTGGATCGTAGCGTCCATTCAATGAAAAAGGGAGTAGGCAAAGTGCTAACAAGGATAATTTGGCTAAGTATTTTCACAGCACTGACATTAAACAGTGGTCACGCCAAAATTCGTCTGTCGCCTCGCGTAACAGTGTCGGGTCTATCTTCTGGCGGTTTTATGGCCAACCAGATGCATATCGCTTACTCAGACTTAATTGATGGAGCCGCTTTACTTGCTTCTGGCCCATATTTTTGTTCAAGGGCCAATGTCGCTTTAGCTCTTAATGAATGTATGAATCGACCACGCACAATCCCTCATGGTGAAACATTTTTACAATTAGCTAAAAAGTTTGAAGATCTTAGTTTAATCGATTCGATTTCAAACTTAAAAGATGACCGTGTTTTCATCCTTAGTGGAAAACTAGATAAAACCGTTATGCCCAAAGTTGTTGAAGAAAATTATCATTTTTATAAAGCAGCCGGTGTTAAAGATAATAGAATTAAGTACGTCTCAAACTTAGCTGTTGGTCATGCCATGCCAACGATTAACTTTGGTAATAGCTGTCAAACAGCAACAAGATCTCCATGGATGAGTGCATGTAACTATGATGCAGCCGGAGTATTTTTAGAGCATCTTTTTGGCCCGCTCAACAAGGCAACTAGATCGGTACAAAAAAACTTTTTTCAATTTGAGCAACCTTATGCACCTTCTATGAATGATAAGGGTTATGCTTATGTCCCTGCCGCTTGTCAAAGAGGAGAGTCTTGTAAGCTACATGTTTCATTTCATGGTTGTAGGCAAACAATTTCTTTAATTGGTGAAACCTATTTTAAGAATGCCGGACTAAATGAATGGGCAGAGAGTAACAATATTGTCATCGTTTACCCACAAGTCGAAGTTGAAGAATGGCTTGGAAACCCAAGAGGTTGTTGGGATTGGTGGGGTTACTCTGGTCTTAACTTTGCGACTAAAGATGGCGCACAGATGAGTTCTGTAAAACAGGTAATTGATCAGTTTCTAAATCAAACTATTAAATTAAAAGAGATGGAGTAAACAATGTCTCAAGTCGCAATCGTTACTGGTGCAACAAGCGGTATTGGCGCTGCCATAGCAAGTCAATTAGTCCGAGAAGAATATAGAGTTTTTAACTTTGATTTAAAGCTACCCGAAGTTGACCAGCCAGGAGTGACATCAATCGCCTGTGATGTCTCAAATGAAGAAGCCGTCAATCTTGCCTATGCAAAAGTTAAAGAGTTAGCAGGACCTGCTAACGTTTTAGTGAATAACTGTGGTTTGCAGTTTATGTCGCCGATTGAAGACTTTCCAAAAGAAAAATGGGATCTCTTGATCGGTGTTCTTTTAACCGGAACCTTTCTTTGTTCAAAAGCTGTCTTGGCCGATATGAAAAAAAATGGTCATGGCAGAGTCATCAATATCAGTTCTGTTCACGGTAAGCTAGCAAGCCCATTTAAGGCTGCCTACGTTGCTGCTAAACACGGTGTTCTTGGTTTTGCCAAGGTGATGGCAATGGAAGGAGCTGAGTTTGGTATAACGGTTAATACTATTTGCCCAGGTTTTGTAGATACACCACTTATGCGCGCTCAAGTTGAAAGCCAAATGAAGCTTAATAATCTTTCTGAGCAAGAAGTTCTAAATCAAGTCTTTTTAAAAGCGCAAAATATCAAAAAGTTAACTGATCCTTCTCAGGTTGCTGAAATGGTTTCATTTTTAGTTTCTGAAAAAGCCAGCACGATCACAGGTGAAGCTTTTAATATTTCTGGCGGTTGGGGAATGGGTCTTTAAAAAGACCCAAAAATTGTCCCTAGAATAACAACGATTGATGTTGCGACAAATGGAAAAGCTACCGCCACCATAAAAATATCCTTATAGGATTTCTTATGGGTCATCCCACAAATTCCTAAAAGTGTAATAACCGCTCCATTATGCGGAAGAGTATCAAAGCCACCACATGACATTGAAGCTACTCGGTGAAGCAGCTCAGGGTCAATTCCCGCCGATTGGGCCATTTGCATATAAGTTTCAGCTAAAGCTTGAAGCGCAATACTAAGTCCTCCTGAAGCAGACCCCGTAATTCCTGCCAAGGCATTAATCGCTACAGCTTCAGAGATTAAAGGCATGGTTGGAGCAATCCCAAGAACACCATTTTTAATAAGTGCAAATGATGCAAAAGAAGCGATACATGCGCCGTAGCCAACTTCAGAAGCCGTATTGAAAATTGGAAGTAAGCTATCCATTGTTCCTTGATTGATTGACTTGATAGGTGATTCTAAAAACTTTCGTGTCAGCGCAATTAAAGCAACAATTGCTAATGTTAATGAAATAATTAGAGACCAAAGGCCAGTCACTTTTGAAGCTGTGATATTTCCCCATTTGTCGTCAGCCAGAAAGCTTAAATCCATTGCTGGAAAAATAAGTGAAACAAATAGATAGTTGCCAAGTATCACAATAACTAAAGGTATAAGTGAAATATAGGGATTTGGTTCTGCTTTTGAGCTCTTTTGATTGTGATCGACGAGCTCTTCGTATTCAACGACTTTAGCTCTACGGTTTAACCAAACAAGGCCAAAAATTAGCATTAACAAACCACCAATAGTTCCAAGCCCAGGAGCTGCAAACGCAGTTGTGCCAAAATACGGCATAGGAATAGCGTTTTGAATGGCGGGGGTTCCTGGAAGAGCGGTCATGGTGAAGGTAAATGATCCAAGTGCAATAGAGCCGGGGATAAGTCTTGCTGATACTTTTGCCTTAGCAAAAAGATTTTGAGCGATAGGGTACATGCAAAAGGCAACGACGAAAAGAGAGACGCCACCGTAGGTAAGTAGGGCGCAGGCAATGACGACAGCAGTGATAGCTCGCTCTGTTCCAACGGCTTTTGCAATCAACTGGCCAATACTTGAAGCAGCTCCTGAAGCACTCATAATCTTGCCAAAGATTGCTCCCAGTAAAAATAATGGGAAGTACTTTAATAAGTAGCTACCGAGGGCGGGCATATAAATTTGAGTATAGGTAGCGAGCAAGGGTCCGTCGCTTTGCCATAGGGCCGCGAACAAGGCCATGATCGGAGCGAGAATGAGAACATTTACGCCTTTATAAGCAAAAAACATTAAACCTATAAGTGATAAGATAACGCCTAAAACTTCCACCAGTTTCTCCTGGATGTGGTTAGTATTATCTTCTTCTGTGTTCCCCGGCGTGGATAATGCCTAAAGCTATGCAGATAGTCATTATCTAATTTTGTTTAAAAGC
>CAXBMT010000097.1:0-9202 GCA_963976925.1 uncultured Bdellovibrionales bacterium | reverse complement strand
TTACTATCAATTCCATCGAGTAGTGATTGAGATGGAGGTGGACACCATGCTGTTAGTCTTTGTTCTTTTTCTGTGAACTCCGAATCTGAAACAACCTCAATATCTACAAATTTTGCTTTTTCGGCCCACGAGACTAAGCAGCTAAGAGTTGGAACAAACCATACGTTACCCATTCTTGCGTACCTATCTTGGGGAAATAGAGCGACCGAATCATCGCCAGGTATTCCTATGGTTTCAATAATCGCGTAGCCACCAGGTACTAAGGCTTCACGTAAAGCAATCAATTGATGAATGGGAGACCTATGATGGTAAATGATTCCCATATGAAAAATGGCATCCCATTTTTGTTGCCATTGATCGACATGCTCAACACCGAAGAGATCAAACTTTATATTTTTTAAGCCGGATGCTTTGGCCATGAGTTCATACTGAGCAGCAAATGCTAGAACTGGATCAATCCCGTGAGCATGCTTGACTCCAAGCTGTGCTAGTCTAAAAAGAAAGTAGCCATTATTACAGCCAATATCTAGTACATCAGCGTTTTCAAGACTTCCAAGATGATGGCTTAGACGATCCCATTTCATATCACTGCGCCATTCGGCATCGATATGGGTTCCAAATAACTCGAATGGACCTTTCTTCCACGGCATTAAGTCTTTCGCCGCTTGAATCCACTCATCTTTATTTTGTGAATTGGATGATCCGACACAAACGACACCATCTTTAATAGCAAAGTCGGTGTCGATCGTTGGCAGGTTATCTAGAATAGATCTATATCTTTGACCATCCTTACGATTCCACCATAGATTTCGTTCAGTTCGTAGCTCATCAAAGAAAGTCATTTAATCGCCAACCAAGCCGCAAAGTTGTACCAACGAAAGATCATATCAACGTCATTAAAGCCGGCTTCTTCTAGCATTGAAAATTGATCTTTGGGAGTGAGTGGTTTCATGACATTTTCAAGAGCTTCTCTTTTTTGTGCAATTTCAAGCTCGGAGTATCCGTGACGTCTTTTAAAATCGTAGTAGAGATCAGTGATAACCTCTTGGACTTTGGGGGAACTTGAAGCAATCTTCTCCGCAAGAACAAATCGTCCACCAGGTTTTAGTGCTTTGTAGAGCTTACTTAATAGAATTGTTCGTTGTTCAATAGGGATAAATTGAAGAGTGTAATCCATTACAATCATATCGCAATCTTGATATTTAACTTCTAGAAGATCACTTTCTAACAGTTCAGCATTAACATTTTGGCCATCGAGTTTGGCCTTACATTTTTCGAGCATAGAGCTTGAGGCATCAATACCAATTAGCTTTAAATTCTTATCAACGCTTTTAGCCGTTTGATGCATTAGAACTAGAGTTGTTCCAGTTGAACAACCCAAGTCGTAGACTGTGGCATTATTTGGTATGTACCTTCTAACAATGTCTGCGACGATACGGTGAATTTCACCATAGTTAGGAATTGATCTTTCGACCATATCATCAAAAACCGCAGCGACCTCGTCATTAAAAGCGAAGTCCTCTAAGGTGCCTTTCTTTTTTCCAAATATATTGTCTCGCATAAGTATTTTGGTATCACCGGGGTAAGAGCTTTGTCTAAGTTTCGTGGAACAATAAAATTTATGTATATCTTTTATGAGAAACATACTACAACTATTGGCACTTTAAAATTAGTAACTCTTTTAAAGCCAGTTATAAATAGCCGTTTTTATTTGTTCTTAATCATCCAATTTAAGCCAAATGTTAACATGGTTGAATGTTAGAGAAACAGCAGTTTGTTATTCTTCCTTAACGGGAAAGGTGAATGCTTAGTAAGATTGATCGTCAAATATATTACCTATGTGACAAATCAAATGGTCTGAGAAGTACTAAGCTAGCGACTGACAGTGTTCAGCTTGTTGAAATTAGTTGTCCAGAATCATTTTTTAGAAAGCTCAGAGAGACTGATTTATCTCAATCGCGCTTTGCTGTCATGGTTGATAAAGATCTCTGCTTAGACTCCTTAACTAAATTTCTACCTAGCCTTAACTTACTTAAAGGTAGTCCATGTTCCTTGATTCTTCCCCAATGCCAAAAACTAAAAGCTGTAGTCAGTGACCTTTTTGATGAATTAGCAGAGTACTTTGAGCCAAGTACTTACGTTAAAGATTCTAATAAATTCCTTGAAGCTTTCTTTGCAGATGAAGATTCTCATGATGAAGTTTATTTAGATGGACAGCTTTTAGAAGGTCTCACCTGTAAGCAAAAAGCTTTAATTAGACTTTTTTTGAGTAGCGAAAATAGAACGATAAAGCGAGAAAAGATTTTAGAAAAAGTCTGGGGCGATATGACCATAAAACCCAAAACTGTAGATGTGCATCTTTATAACTTAAGGCGTAAAATTCACCCTTACGGATATCTCATCCGTTCAGAGGGTGGAGGCTGCTGGAAACTTTTATCTGAGCGAATTGATCAAAACAAATCTTAATTCTTAACGCTGTAAAACGTGGCAATACCTCTAGTGAACGGCTATAATTCATCCGTTATTCACATTTGCGTCATAGGCGCTAAGTCGAGGATTTACCATGAGCGAAGTTAAGAAGACTCTCAAGGTTGGCTCCAAAGAGTACAGCTATTACAGTTTAAAAGAAGCTAAGGCAAAAGGCCTTGGTGATATTGATAAACTACCAAAAAGTTTAAAAGTTCTTTTAGAAAATCTTCTTCGCCATGAAAATGGTACGACAGTTGTTTGGGACGATATTAAAGCCATAAATGACTGGACCAAGACTAAGAGTTCTGATCGCGAGATTGCGTATCATCCAGCTCGCGTTGTTATGCAAGACTTTACTGGTGTACCAGCTGTGGTTGACTTAGCAGCTATGCGTGAAGCCATGAATACGCTAGGTGGAAATCCAGAAAAAATTAACCCACTTTCACCAGTTGATCTTGTCATCGATCACTCGGTGATGGTTGAGCACTTTGGTGATAAAGAAGCGTTTGAGAAAAACGTTGAGATTGAATACGAAAGAAATATGGAACGCTACAAGTTTTTGAAATGGGGACAAAAATCCTTTAAAAACTTTCGCGTTGTTCCTCCAGGTACAGGCATTATTCACCAAGTAAATCTTGAGTATCTTGCCAAGGTTGTTTGGACGAAAGAAGAAGATGGAAAAGAAGTTGCTTACCCAGATACATGTGTAGGAACTGACAGCCATACAACAATGATTAACGGACTTTCAGTTTTAGGCTGGGGTGTAGGTGGAATTGAAGCCGAGGCAGCTATGCTTGGCCAACCAGTCACAATGCTTATACCTGAAGTTGTTGGTTTTAAATTAAATGGAAAACTTAAAGAAGGCGTAACAGCAACTGACTTAGTTTTATTTGTGACTCAAGCACTACGTAGCCACGGTGTGGTTGGTAAGTTCGTTGAGTTCTTCGGTCCTGGTATGAGTGAGCTTCCACTTGCAGATCGCGCGACACTAGCTAATATGGCCCCAGAGTACGGTGCTACATGTGGCTTCTTCCCAATCGATGATAAGACAATTGAGTATTTAAAGTTCTCTGGTCGTGAAGAAGAGACTGTTGCTCTAGTTGAAGCCTACGCTAAAGAGCAAGGACTTTGGACGAATGGCGGTGACGCTGATCCAGTTTTCTCATCTGTTCTTGAATTAGATCTTGGTTCAGTTGAGCCATGTATCTCAGGTCCTAAACGTCCACAAGATAAAGTTCTTCTAAAAGATGCTAAAGGTGCTTTTGAATCTGTAGCACAATCTGGCTTTAATTATCCGGCTGATCTTTTCCAAAAAGAATATGATGTTGAAGGTAAAGACTACAAACTTAAGAATGGTCATGTTGTGGTAGCCGCTATTACTTCATGTACTAATACTTCAAACCCGTCAGTTCTAATTGCAGCTGGTTTAGTCGCCAAAAAAGCTAATGAAATGGGCATGAAAGTTCAGCCATGGGTTAAAACTTCTTTAGCTCCTGGCTCTCAAGTTGTGACTGATTACTTGGTTGAATCAGGTCTTCAGCATCATCTTGATGATATGGGCTTTAACCTTGTTGGTTATGGCTGTACCACTTGTATTGGTAACACTGGACCTCTTCCAGCTCCAATCTCAAAATGTATTAACGATAATGATCTTCTAGGTGTTTCAGTTTTATCTGGAAATAGAAACTTTGAAGGTCGTATTAGTCCAGACGTGAAAGCAAACTACCTAGCTTCTCCTCCTCTTGTCGTTGCCTACGCTCTTGCAGGTTCTATGACGATTGATGTATCTAAGGATTCACTTGGAAAAGACAAGAATGGTAAGGATGTTTTCCTAAAAGACATTTGGCCTTCAAATGAAGAGATTGCAGGTGTGATCTTAAAACATTTGTCAGCTCAGATGTATGCTAAACGTTATGCAAACGTGTTCGAAGGGGACTCTAAGTGGCAAGCAGTTCCTGCTTCTAAGGGCCAGCTTTATGATTGGGATGATGCTTCAACCTATATCAGAAACCCTACCTTCTTTGAAAATATCAAAGATGGTGCGGTCGACAGCTTTGAAGTTAAACAAGCTCGTGTTCTTGCCCTCTTTGGTGACTCTGTTACGACTGACCATATTTCACCTGCAGGTAATATTAAAAAAGATTCACCAGCCGGCGCTTACTTAACCGAGCATGGAGTTAAGCCACATGACTTTAACTCTTACGGCTCACGTCGTGGAAACCATGAAGTTATGATGCGCGGAACTTTTGCCAATATTCGTATTAAGAACCAAATGATTCCTGGAGTTGAGGGCGGTTTCACTAAGCATATTGAAAGTGGCAAGCAGATGAGTATTTATGATGCAGCTATGGAATATGCTAAAGACAAGCGTCAGTTAGTAGTTATTGGTGGCAAAGAATACGGAACAGGCTCTTCTAGAGACTGGGCAGCTAAAGGAACATTCCTTCAAGGTGTCAAAGCGGTTCTTGTCGAAAGTTTTGAGCGCATCCATAGATCAAACCTTATTGGTATGGGTGTTATGCCTCTACAATTTCCTGAGGGGGTTGATCGTAAAACTCTTAAACTTGATGGTACTGAGCTTGTAGATATTAAGCCGGTTGGAGGCTTATCACCTCAGCAAAAAGTTGAAGTGACTTTCACTCGTGCTGATGGTTCAAAAGAAACGATTAAAGCCGAATCTAGAATTGATACTGTCGATGAACTTAACTATTTTAAAAATGGTGGGATTCTTCAATATGTACTAAGAAGACTTAATTAAGGGAGTTAATGATGTCTAACGAGTTAAAAGTTTTATTTGCAGTTGATTTTAAAGAAGGCTGTGAAGAGGCTATGAAGGATATTATCGCCATAAGCAATAAGACTCCAATGTCATTAACACTTATGTCGATTTATTTTGAAAGACGCTTTGAAGAAGTTGATCATCTATATGCTGCTGCTGTACTAAAACATGCTGAGGCAAAAAGTAAAATTCAATTTTCTATCGAAGATAAACTTGAAGCATGGGCGAAGAAGAATACCGCTGGACTTAAAACCCAAAAAATCGTTGAATTTGGTGATCCAGCAGAAGTCTTTGCAAAGCATGCCGGAGAATTCGACTTAATTGTTTTAGGCTCGAATAAACACGGTCTACTTGATAAAGTTTTCAAAAATAGTGTTGCTGAAAATATTGTGGGCAGAACTTATGCTCCAACTTTAATTAAACGTAGTCAGTTGTCGAAAGCAAGTTCTGCGAAAGTGCTCGTCGATGTAAGTGACCATCCTAATGAAATAATTTCTGATTCTTTTAAATGGGCAAATTCCTTAGGACTTTCGAGTCTTGAGTTTATTTCTTATTACCCTATGTTGATTGAGTTAGCAGCTATCCCTGGTGTCTCGATGCCACAATTACCAAAAGAAGAAATTGATCAACTTATGAGTCAGATAAAAACTGGTCTTTCTAAAATGATTGAAGAAAAAAGTGCAGGCTTAAAGTTTAGTGTAGAAGTAAAGAAAGCTCCATCATCTTCACTTGCTTCAAGTATTGCGGCTGATTTTATTGATTGTTCACAACCTGTTTTTATTGGTAGAAAAAGAAGATCGCATCTCTCAGAATTTTTCTTAGGCAGCGTTGCTGTATCTCTGATGAGAACTATAAAAACAGATTTATTAGTTTTACCAATTAAAGATTAAAAAATTGGCGTCCTTAGGGACGCCTTTTTAATAGGCTTGAATCGTAAATATAAGCGACTCGCTATAATCACCATCATCTAAGTTCGATGCGACATTTCCGAGCCTTACTCTTAATGGATATCTATTACCTGAAATGTCAGTAGATGAATTTGTATCAAAAAGAAAGTAAGGACTATTGGCATTTGTCGGCGAAAAGAAGGAACCACCTGCAACGCGTATAGAGTAACTCACTTCACTGCTTGAGTTGGGTTTTGTGTTTTTTAAAACACCTCCATTAGTAGAAGTTAAGCTGACTGAATAACCTACATTACCTACGACTCTAAGATCAGCTCTCAGTAATTGGTTTGAGCTTAATTCACCAAAATCCATTGTGTATGTCGTTGAACTAGAGTCATGGGGTTGATTCTGATCAACAATACTCACCTGAACGAATCTAGGTACTGTAAAGGAAAGAGTTAAAAATCGAGCTGTCTGAAATTCAACATTACCATTATTACGAACCTGATAAACATTTACTGGTAAAACATCGGTATAGACTCCTGCTGGGGCAGAGGCAAAATTATCAAAAATACTTGGTACACCGACATACCAAGTTGAGGTGTATGGCGTAAATTTATTTGGAGCGAACCCAGTGATAAATTCAGTGGTACCAGCATCTGAAAAATCTTTTAAAATTGTATTTCGATTAACTTCTTTATAAAGATTGTAATTGACCGTGTTTGAACCAGAAAATGCCTGCCTTTGATATGAATTTGCATTTCCTTTACCAAAGTATAGTCGATAATTTTCACAATTTGGACCTGAAGATGTTTGGCCTCTGGTAAGTCTTAGCGAATAGGGTAGTGTTTGTTGTGTCTCGGATATAGTTACCGGAAAAAAACTATCTATATCAATGCTATAGGAACAATCTTGAGAAAAAGAAGGTAGTGAAAATATAAATATAAGAAATATTAATCTAAGTTTCATCTTTAAACCTTATTCTTTTTCTAATAGTTTTAATTGACCAATATCTTTAATACCACGCTCATTACTTTCTAAGTTGATAGTAAACTTATCTTTAAACCCTCTTAGACTAATTATAGCTTCTTTGGTTTGTGCAGATTGAACATAGAAATTGCCAGATCGATCGGTGAAGAATATTTCGCCATTGATATCGCCAACAATTAAGCCTGCGGCTTGACCGTTGGGCTTAATAATTTTCCCTTTAAGCACCAACGTTCCCTTATCTCTAATCTTAATAAGATGGGTTGATTTATATGTTGGATAAACAACATATCTTTCTTGCTCAAGCGCGATACCATCATCAAGCTGACTTGGGTCAAGTTGAATTTCTCTGTATTGATAAGGGAGAAGATTATTGTATGTGATTTCACCTAAAGGACCTGTAGAGCTTTCGTTAAATGGTGAGGTTGATCTAAGAGATAGGTTTTGATCTTTTAAATTATCATCCGTTGTAAAGAGAACAAAACTATTTGGCACAGGTCGTGAAATACCAAAAGCAAAGTCGTCTTCATTTTTGGCAAAAGTTAAGGCTGAGGCAACTCTGACTGAGCCTCTGTTGAGATTCTTGTCAAAGAGTTTTGACTTACTTGTCTCTATATTTGTCCCAATGTCAGCAAAAGGCATAGGAACAAAAGCATCTAGCTCAACTGCTTTTGAGTTGTCATTCTTATCTATATTGGCAGTGATCCTTGGTTTATAAAGCCGATTCATATTATCTTTGACTAGGCTTAAGCGAGAAGTGTTATTTTCAAAGTCGTGAAAGCCATTAACTAAGTCTCCAGATCCATCAAAGGTCCAAGTTAAAAACATATAGGCTGTATCATTTCTGTTTTTTAATTCATCTTTTGTTCTTGATAAAAATAAATTGAGATTTAGATTTCGCACTAGTCTAAGATTGATTGTTGTGTCATAACCTATAGCCTTTGAATATTGATTATCTCTGGGAACACCAAGACTTGCTCCTAAGGATAGAGTCATCCTTTGCTCCACGGGTAGCGTGATAGATGCTTGTGTTCTATGTTCGATCCTATTAAGAATAGAATTGTTTGAAGTTGAAAATCCTTGTCCCAGATATTGATGACGAAGTATAAATGAATAAGTATTAAAAAGACCTGCGCCAATACTTTGTAACTGCCAGCTCAGTTGTGCCGCTTGACCGTTCGCTTGATTATCCTTTGAACTTGCAGCTCCAATAAAAAAGTTCCCCAGTTTAGTTGCTAGCCCGATCTCACTACCAAGTAAGTAGAAATCACTTTGTTGTTGAGAGTACCCTCCAAGAGTAAGGCTCTTTGTTAATCCATACTGAGCAAACCCACTTGTTAAAATTAGATTTGAGTCTGAGTAGTCTCGTTTAAGATTTATATCTCTAAATGGCACTCCACTTGAAATTGAAAAGCGCCACTTGTCTTTGTTTAGAAGTTCCGATGATGTCGGAAGGTTAAACTGAAAAATCTTCTTTTGACCAGATTCATCTGTCGTTTCAACGATAACTTTATTTAAACCATTAATCAGAGGAATATCTCTTAAGTCATAGTTACCTGCTGGCAGAATTTCATTTTTAATAAGTACGTTGTTAACGAAGGTTTTTACGTTTGATCTTGATCGTAATACAAATGATCCACGTCCTTGCGGAAAGGGAAGAGTGTACGGATTTAAGGTGAAATCAGTGGCAGCTGCGATACCTCCAATAGGACGGCCTTGCATAAAACCAAAGCTTTCAGGGTAAATATCACCAGCTTGGAGTCTAATCTCCTTATTTTGTATGTCTTTAACTAGTCGAGTATCACCTCTAAACCATCCATTTTGAGAGTTTTCTGATTTTGAATGGTTAACTTCACTCTCAAGAACAAAGCCTTTGAAGTTAATAAAACTATCAAAGTAAAGATTTTGTTGATCACCGCCAAGACGGGAATCCGCCCATTCTTTTTCAAAACGGTAATTAATTGCTCCACTAAGTGGAGCAGGCTTTAAGGCTTGAGCCTTTATACGTGGTGAAACATCATCATTTAAACTAAAGTCACTTTTAGCTTCATCCTCTATGGGGATATTAATTTCGATTGAT
>CAXBMT010000096.1:0-9232 GCA_963976925.1 uncultured Bdellovibrionales bacterium | reverse complement strand
TCAGTCTTCCCCTTATTGCAGTTAATATTCACGAGAGTAAGATCAAGTTGTGGATGTGATTTTTTTATTAACACAATCAAGGAGTGACCTAATGAAAAAGCAGCACAAAACCTCACCTCTCGTAGATCAAGCAATAGATAGAATTAAAACGATCCTTCCCAAGGTGGAGGATATTGATATTAAAGTCGAAAACAATAAAAAGGTCGGAGGTTACCTCGCCACCATTAGATTTCATTCTTTAGGTAAAGAGTTTATTGCAAAGAAATCAGCTCCGTTTTACAAGGAAAGCCTTGAACGTTCACTTAAGGCAATTAACTCGCAAATCAGTAAATTTAGATCTAAAAGACTGACTCATGCGACGCACCGAGCCGAGTCATATATTTACTAAATGCATGATTTTATTATGATTTAGTTTTTAACAATTTCTTACCTTCATAGGACTAAAGGCAACTCTATTGGTAGGTTGTTTAACCAATTAATTTATAGAGGTGTCCTATGAAGGCTTTTTTAGCATTTTCATTTATCTTACTATCACTCAATTCATTTGCGTTTGATTTTGGTGAACAGTTTGGTTTTCAAGGCGAAAGTAGTATTCCTGATAGCTCTCTTCCTAAATCAATGCCTTTTCCAAACGATAAAAATATAGAGCTTCCAGTTCTTAATGTCTTAGTTTTTCCACACACTCTTAGAAGTGACTGGCTTCACGGAAAGCCTGATGATGCTTCACAACTTGAATTAAAAAGTGATCGTAATTTTAAAGTTACTTTTGATGATCAAGAAATAGAAACATCAAATCTTAAAATGACTAAATCTGGCAGTTTGATACAAGCCATCAGTAATGAAGGTAACACTTACAGTTTTTCAAAAATAGAAATTAATGGCGAAGCTCCAATACAGCTCTATAGAGTTGTAACACCACAGAAGTCTCATAGTTACCTTGGAAAGATTACTATTGATGTCGACTCAAAAGGTATTCGCGCCATCAACCATATTGACCTAGAAACTTATCTGCGTGGAGTTGTTCCTAAAGAATCTGGCGCCAGCTGGCCTCTCGAGTCTTTAAAAGCTCAGTCCTTAGCAGCAAGAAGTTATGCTTATTACCATTTTTTAACGGCGCCAAGTTCAAGAGACTATCACGTTGATGACACTGCAAGATTTCAGGTTTATGCCGGTGTCTCAGGTTCAGACTCAAGAACAGATATTGCTATTGAGCAAACTCGCGGCGAGATCATGACTCATGAAAATCGGGTTATCGTTGCCTTCTTTCATGCTTACAGTGGTGGCAGAACAGATTCAGCTCTTAATATTTTCAAGCAAAATAATGTTCCATATTGTGCTGGCAATGCTGAGATCTTTCCTCGCTCGGAACTCACTGATGAGTTATCTCCAGGCTCACGCTGGATCGTTAGCTGGAGTACGGACCCATACTCTTCTGCTGATCTTATGAAAGAGTTTAAGGGAAGTTCTAGAGTTGGATCACGCTTTAGTACTTTCAATCGTTCTAGTCGAGTTGAGCTTGATGAAACACAGTTCAATGATTTATTTGAGTCAGTAAAGACGTTAACTGTTAATCAGCCCTCTACAAATAGTTCTGCCGAATTAGATTTCTCTGAAGTTAGAACGGCTTTAGGCTGGT
Organism: uncultured Bdellovibrionales bacterium; assembly: GCA_963976925.1. Taxonomy (GTDB): domain Bacteria; phylum Bdellovibrionota; class Bacteriovoracia; order Bacteriovoracales; family Bacteriovoracaceae; genus UBA4207. The sequence goes on along the minus strand of CAXBMT010000096.1, from coordinate 7,596 downwards.
CTAATTTTCCAGGATATCACTTTAGAGTTAACCTAAGCGACGATGGCTTTATCTTTAAAGGACATGGCTGGGGTCATCACGTAGGGCTTTCTCAGTGGGGAGCTTATATCATGGCCAAAAACTATGGTAAGAGCTACCTCGATATCGTGAACCATTACTACAATGATATTGAGATACAAAAGCTACCTTGGGCAGGCTTATAATATTTAAATATATCTAGTTGTTTTTTTGAGTGTTGTATCTTAGAATACAACGCTCAAGGTCATGGCGCAACTTGCAACAATTTGTCGTCAGTTAACAACTAGGGATTAATGAGTAAGTTTAAGTCCGCTTCATCAATGGGTATCAGAGCTGCACTAGTAGGCCTTGCCAGTGTTCGTGCCAATGTTAATGAAGTCCTAGAGCTTTCAGGAATCAAAAGAGAACACGTCGATGATCCTGATGGAAAGCTTTCCATCGATCAAATCTCGAAGTTTTGGGAAGTAACCTGCGATAAACTTGATGACCCACTCGTCGGCATCAACATGGCCAAGCTGACTCCCTTTGGAACTTATCAGACAAGTGACTACCTCCTTTCAAGTAGCTCAAACCTGAGAGAGGGACTTAGAAAGTTTGTTCGCTTCTTTGCTCTTATTCACCAAGAGATTAGTGCCAAAGAAACTGAAGACGATCACAAGTATGAGCTTCAAATATGGCAGGCATCAGAAGAGAATCTTTCTAGACATAGTATTGAATATGAAATGGCCTTAGTTTTTGAAAGACTAAAAACCGTAACCCAAAAAAATATTTCCTTAAAGTTAGTAAAGTTTGCTCATCAACGACCTGAAGGAACAGAAGGAATCTACTCCGACTACTTCGGATGTCCTGTGAATTTTGGCCAATCAACAAACTCTATTATTTTTGATAACCACTATCTTGAACTTCCCTGCGTAGATAGCGACTCGAACCTTGCTGATCTTTTAGAAAATAATGCACGAAGGATATTAGAGAAACTTCCAAAATTTGAAGAGCATGCACAGCCACTTTTCTTAATGCGCTTTAATGAAAAACTCAAAAACGAACTCAAAGAAGGTCGAGCAAGTATTGAGAATATGGCCTCTTGTTTTGGAATGTCTCCCAGAACTCTTCAAAGAAAACTTAAACAATATGATTTATCTTACTCTGAGATTTTAACTAATCTTAGAATTGAACTTTCAAAAGAAATGCTTACAAATCCGAGTCTATCTTTAACTGAAATTGCATTTTTACTGGGTTTTTCAGAATCAAGTGCATTTCATAGAGCTTTCAAGCAATGGACGAAATTAACCCCACTTGAATACAAAAAAGATCAAGGTATATAGTTATTTTTTCTTAAGAGACTTTAGCTCTGTATTTGCATCTTTTAGGGCTTGATTAGTTCTAGATAATTCAACATTAACTCTTTTTAACTCAGCAGCCTGCTTATGCAACTGACTATAGAGACTAACCTTATTAAGCAGTCGATGCTCATCGATAGGCTTTGTTAAGTAATCAAATGCACCCAACTTATAACCACGCGTAGCAAATTCATCAGACTTAAAGTAAGCAGTTAAGAATATAATTGGCAAATGCTTGAAGCGATCGTCATTTTTAATTGTATTAGCAAACTCAAAACCATTCATCACTGGCATTTGAATATCAACAATAACAAGCTGAACGTCTTCTTTTTGCAAAAGATCTAAGCCCTTTTGCCCAGAAGAAGCTTGCACAACACTGACATTCTCAGCCTGCTTTAAGATACACTCTAACGTATAAAGGTTATTATCGTTGTCATCAATTATGAGAATTTTCAAATCATCAGCAACATTAGTCATTTTATCTCCAGTCTTCCGAATAACATTATCAATTGAATCTATTCACATCAACTGGTAGTTTTTATAGTAGTTTTTAATTGAGAATTTATGACTCAACGCTTCATCCCTTTTTATCTAAAACAAAGCATCTCAAGAAAGTTGATTTTTTTAATCTTGATCTTTAGCTCGATCATCACACTGATCCTAACTGCAACTCAGTTATGGCTCGAATTTGATGCAGAAGTAAGTGAAATTGAATCTAGACTCATTGATATCGATAAAAGCTTTTCCCAGACTATCACCCAACAAATCTGGAATCTAGATCGCGAGCAAATGGAAACAACTGCAGATGGACTCTTTCAATTACCTTACGTTGATTTGGTGGTTATTTCAGGCAGTGAGATTGAGCCTGTAATTCGAGGTAATATAAGTGAAGTTGACCAAAAAAGTGACGTAGGTAAGGTTAAGCATATAAAACTTGAGAAGGATCTCTACTACGAGTCTGAAGATACTCTGATTGGACATCTCACTGTTAGTGCCTCCCTCGAACCAGTTTACACGAAACTTTTTAACAAAATTTTAATCACATTATTTAATCAGGGAATCAAAACATTCCTTGTTTCTATTTTTATGTTGGTTGTATTTAACTTAGTCGTTGTAAAACATCTTGTTGAGCTCGCAAAACTCGTAGATGGCCTTACAAGTGAAAACTTGAATGAAGCCAAGCTTCTAAAGATATCGAGTGATAGTGGAGATGAAATTGATACCGTTATTTCTTCAATTAATCTTATGATTACACGCTTAAAAGAGAATTATAATGATTTAAAAGATAGTGAGCTCGCGCTTAAGTTGCACCAAGCTCAACTCGAAGAGATTGTAGAAAAAAGAACATCACAACTTCGATCTGCTAAACTATCGGCTGAAAAAGCTAATGAGGCAAAGTCACTTTTCCTTGCCAGCATGTCTCATGAACTTAGAACTCCACTCAACTCCATTATTCTTTTATCAAAGCTACTTTCAAAAAATACGGATAGTAACCTCACTGAGGAACAAATTAAAAAAGCCATGGTTATTAATTCATCTGGTACGGAGTTATTAAACCTTGTTACAGATTTATTAGACTTATCAAAAATTGAAGCTGGAAAAATGATTCTAGACTTCGATGACTTTAAGCTAAAAGAAGTACTGATTAATATTGAACTTCTGTTTAAGCCTGTTGCTAATCAAAAGGGTGTAGACTTTAGAGTGGAATATCAAGATGACTTTGATTTAAAAACGGACCGAGAAAAACTAAACCAAATTTTAAATAATATTGTGGGTAACGCTATTAAATTCACTCCAAAAGGCAGCGTTGTCATTAAAGTATTTAAGACCCAGTCTGATGATAAGGGTGAATACTGCGTAGAGGTTTGTGATACTGGAATTGGAATGTCTGAAGCTGAAAAAGAACATATCTTTAACGTCTTTCAACAAGCTAATAATAAAATTTCAAGTGAGTTTGGCGGCACAGGTCTTGGACTAGCAATTTGCAAAAAACTTTGTGAGCTTTTAAGTATTGAGATTGAAATTGAAAGTACCCTTAATCAAGGTTCAACCTTTAGACTGTATATCCCTTCTCCAAAACAAATCGAGCATAAAATTATTAATGCTGAAGTAGGCGACCTAAAACTGCTTCCAGACACTGAAAATTTAAAAGTAGCAATAATTGATGATGATAAAAGATCTCTCACATACCTTGAGCATTTACTCGATAAAGAAAATATTAATGTTGATAGCTATTTATCAGCCCATGACTTTCTTTTAGCGACAGAAAATAATCTACACTGGAATATCATCATCATTGATCTTTATATGCCTGATATTAATGGTTTTGAATTACTGGCTAAAATCAAAGAAAAGAATATTGATAGTAGGCTTATTCTACTTACAGGCCAGGCTAACGTCGAAACAAAGAGAAAAGCATCTGAATTGGGCTTTGATAGTTTTATCTCAAAGCCCATAAATCTTGAGTTATTAAAACAAGAGATTAATAGACTGGCTTAATTGTAATCTAAGTAAGTGTATGACTTTAATGAATCTTCATAAAAGTCAGTCAGGCGAACACCTTCACGAGCATTCATTTCACCATTTTTGATGAGCTTCCCAATCGACCTTTTCACCATATGGGCCATATACTCAGGAGTATACTGCATAGTTGAAAGAACGTTGGCAATTGATGCTCCCCTAATTACTTCCTCGATATAAAAGTCTGTTGGGTCATCATCATCACTGAAAACATGAACCTCATTGAGTCGACCAAAAAGATTATGCATATCTCCCATAACGTCTTGGTAGGCGCCGGTTAGAAACATTCCAATAACGTATTCATCACCTGGCTTAATTTCATGCAAAGGGATTGTTCTTCTGACTTCATCATTCCCAATGAACTTACTAATCTTTCCATCAGAGTCGCAGGTAATATCAGCGATTGTGCACTGACGAGTTGGTGCTTGATGAAGTTTCGTTAATGGTAAAACTGGAAGAAGTTGACCAATTGCCCAGTGATCTGCTGCACTTTGGAAAATAGAAAAATTACAAAGGTATTGAGCGGCTAAAGTATCTTCAAGCTCACCTACAGATTCAGATACAAACTCTTCATTTCTGGAGAAATCTAAAACTCTTTGACTTGCTTTCCAAAAAAGTGTTTCAACTTTTGCACGATCTTCAAGGGATAAAATACCTAATTTGAAAGCCTGAAGAGCGTCATCACGAACCTGCCTAGCATCGTCGTAGACTTCTTTATAATTATCATGATCGAGGGTCCCTAAAAACTCTCTTACATTTTTAACTAACTGGTGTTCACCTGCTGACGGAGTAACATCCCACTCGTTTTTCTTTGAGTCGATAATATCAACAACGTTTGTAACAACACATGAGTGCTGTGCAGTTATAGCTCTGCCACTTTCTGAGACAATATCAGGATGTTTAACTTCTTCAGCATCACAAACTTGCTTAATACCATAAACGATATCTGCAATATACTGAGACATTGTGTAGTTCATTGATGACTGACCAGTTGATTTTGAACCATCATAATCAATAGCAAGTCCACCACCGACATCAATATAGTGCATATCAACACCAAGCTTAACTAGCTTGGCATAAATTCTGGCAGCCTCAGCAATTGTTTCTTTTACGCATTTGATATCCGTAATCTGTGAACCAATATGATAGTGAAAGAGTTTAAGGCTATCGAGAAGATCTTCACTCTTTAACCTCTCAACCGCCAAGAGAATTTCAGTTACGGACAGGCCAAACTTAGCCCTGTCGCCACTAGAGTCACTCCACTTACCTGTACTTTTATATGACATTTTACAACGTAGGCCGATCATCGGAGCAACGTCGAACTCTTTCGATATTTTTAGTAGACGATCAAGCTCTGAAAGCTTTTCAACAACAACAATAACTTTACGACCTAGCTTTCTTCCAAGCATTGCCAGTCTCATATACTCATCGTCTTTGTAGCCATTAAGAACTGTCAGTGCGCCGGGATTTTCGTTATAAGCGAGAACGGCCATAAGTTCTGGCTTTGAACCAGCCTCAAGACCAAAGTTGTATGGTGATCCCGCTGCGACGATTTCTTCAACCACTTCACGCATTTGGTTCACTTTAATAGGATAAACACCTAAGTACTTTCCTTTATAACCTTCGTCTTCAATAACACTTTTAAAAGTTTCATTAATAGACACGACTTGTGACCACAAAATATCATGAAATCTAATAACTGCTGGAAATGAAATACCTTGTGACTTCATCTCTTCGATTACTTCTGCAACATCAATTCTTGGGCCATTTTCTTTTCTTTCAGGATTAACAGACAGGTTACCCTTGTCATTGATCTCAAAGTATCCCTCTCCCCACTGTGAAACTTGATAGAGGCGATCAGAGTCGTTAATTGACCATGTCTTTTTTTCTTTATTATTCGTCGTCATTAATTTTTACCCATTTCCTATGACAAGCATAACTTCTCTTAAAACTTTACATGCAAATACAGAGCTATTATTTGAAGGATCTAATTCAGGTGCTAGCTCAGTAATATCTGCACCTACAATATTTTTATATTTAAAGACTTTCATTAACTTCACAAAACAATGGAAGTCTTCTCCACCCGCCTCAGGTGTTCCGGTTCCTGGCATATATGAAGGATCAAAAAAGTCTAAATCTAATGTTAAGTAAATTGGACGATCATTAGGAATTGCTTCAATCGCATTAAAGAACTGCTCACGTGAAGTCATGAGAGTTTTCCTTTCTTTCATCTCATCATATTCTTCTTTTGTACCTGAGCGAATTCCATACTGAATGAGCTGATGACCAGATCTAAAATGATCTAGACTTCTTCTCATAATAGAAGCATGGCTAAAGTGATGCCCCTCGTACCCATCTCTGAGATCGGCATGAGCATCCAGATGAACTAAAACGAGATCATCAAAATTATCTAGATAGGTTTTAATGGGAGCATAAGAAATAGAATGCTCACCACCCAGAGTTACAACTCTTATTTTATCTTTTTTAAAGTCTTTGTTTTTTGCTAAATCAAAAAAAGCATCAGTGGCTTTTTTCCAATCGGCATCAGCGTCGCCTGATGTTCCAACCGGTAAGTTTCCAAGATCATAAATATCACTAACGTCTTCAAGATCTAAATCAAGATAGGGAGAATAGCCTTCAATACCGTAAACAACATTGCGGATAGCTTCAGGGCCATGTCTTGTTCCTTTTCTAAAACAAGCTGTTCCATCAAACTCAAAACCAATTAAATGGAGACCACCAGCGATAAATTGATCACCGGGTTTACCCCACTCAAAACTTACTTCAGGCGCCTTCAACATATAACCTTCTATCGAGGGAAAAAGTCCTTAAATCATTAATGAATATGGGGATTTGATAGGATTTTTGTAGGTTTGCGTCAAGCGAAATCCCCCACGTTACGTGGGGGTTCGGTATTGTCTTATCTATTGTTTGAATCTCTATTTCTTTCAGGTACATACAGGTACGGACTGTTTTCATCTATAACTGTTGGTCTTCTTCTTTGGCTGTTATCTCTTGCAGTTTGTTGTGATGCAGAAGAAGAAGGCTGTATAACCTCGTTTAAAGCCTGTGTAGAGCTTACAACTGATGACTCAGGATCACCGTCTTTACGATCACGACGACACTTTAAAGACGTAAACACTTGGATACTTGAAGGATATGGCACCGTCTCCAAGATTTTTATCAAATCCTAAATACTTACAAAGGTCTTTTTCCTCAGTCAGGTTTTTAGTGCGATAGATTCTTCCAATTGAATTGTAGAAGTTTCGTCTGGCAACATAGGGAGCACCAAATCTTCTTAGCTCTGCTGCTGTAAAGACTTTATCAAAGAATTGTTCACGCTCTCTTTGAGCTTCTTCTCGCGCTTCTTCAGTACGTCTTTGTTGATCTCTATTAGTTCTAAAACTCTCCGGTTCTCCAAACTCTTCGATACATGTGTTCATTTCTGCTTCTGTGTGCTCTTGTCGCATCAACTCTTCACAAATATGTACATCTTGGGCAAAAGCCGAGCTCATCCCAATAATTAGAGTCATCGAGGCTGCCAATGTCCAATAAGTTGCTGTTTGCGTAAGTTTCATAAATACTCCTCTCTAGCGAGATTCTCAAAAGTGCTAATTATCTAAATATGAGTTATATATAAGCAGGCCGTATGCCAGCTTCATTGATGTGTTTTTAGGGACTTGGCATTTACGAGCGATTAAAGCTTAGATTGATTGTATAA
>CAXBMT010000095.1:0-9325 GCA_963976925.1 uncultured Bdellovibrionales bacterium | reverse complement strand
ATCAAAGTATTCGTTAAAGATAAAAAGGTCATAATTACTTACAATAGTTCTCGCTATTTCGAGTCTTGCAAGCTGGCTATTCCATAGCGGATAGCCGGAAAAAGAAAGTTTAGTCTGTAGACCAAGTGGAAATGTCTCGTATATTGCTTCAAGGTCAACTAACTCGAGAGCATTAACTAAGTCCTTGTCAGACTTAGAAAGATCACCGAACGATAAGTTTTCTCTAATCGTCCCTTCGATGAAGATTGGTTCAAGGAATATATATGCTTTTTCTTTAAAGTAGTTATCGTAAACAATACGATCACCTTTTTTATTAATAACTATATTACCTCTGTCGGGCACAAGATATCCCTTAAGCATATCGAGGAATATTTGTTTGCCTGAAAGTGACTTCGTTAATATGTGATAAGTTTTCCCCGCTTGGAAATCATAGTCAAAAACAAGCTTAGTATTAGTTGTTTCATGATTAACGTTGTTAAAGTGCAATGACTCAAATGGCTCGTTGAGGTCTGTGATAATCTCTTTTTTTGTCTTTTGTGGTATTTTATCAAGTTCTTTAATCTTATCAATTGCCGCAATCATATCGTAGAAACTTTCTAGATACTTACTTGATTTTGATATCCCAACTAAGATAACTGTTGCTATGAGTTCTGCTGCAACTAATTGTCCAAGCGTAAGTTCACCAAGCATGACGAGGTAACCACCTAGTCCCATTAATATGGCTGCCATGATTGCACAAACCGTAATTAAATAAAATTTTTGCCATACTAAATGCTTAAAATGATATTCTCTTTTTTGAATGTAGCTACTTATAAAATCATCTGTTTTGCTATCACATTCGCTTGCTGAACTACGTTTTGAAAAAAAGTTTGGAACTCTAGCTACTTCTTCAAACCATTTAACTGTTGCATATTTGGCTTTAGACTCCTTGATAGCACTTTCAATTGATGGTGCTAGAGATATCTTAATAAGAATAAAGATCAAGATGACTAGCATTATGTCAAAAATTATAAAATACGGGTGATAAAAGGCTAGCAGAGTTAGTCCGCTAATGGTTTGGAGAGCTAAAGTAAATCCTTGAGTTAATATTGAAACCATCGACTTTTGAATTGTCATGATATCAAAGTATCTATTGATGAGCTCAACAATATTTTTATCTTTCACCTGTGTCGTATCTATATTATTTAACTTAGACCCAATTGATGAGCTGATACGTGCATAAAATCTTTGTTGGAATTTCTCAGTTACAATTTCTTGTAAAATATAAAAAAGTCCGGCAAAAAATAGAAGGCAAGATAAAAGTACTGTTAAAACTCCCAGAGGCCATTTAACAATTAAAAACGTAACGCTATTGATAAGAGCTTGAGCTGAAAGGGGGATAACAAGAGAAAGCACTCCTGCAGATATTCCGAAAAGAGCTGCATGGATGTAATATTGCTTTTCGGGCGCGAGCGTTTCTTTAAGGTGCTCCCAATATTCTTTAGTCATTTATTTTCCATAGCTTAGGTGTAACTGCTTCATTTTATATAAGTTTCACCAATAAGGTAGCCAAAATTAGTCAAATTAGTGTCATTTTTGAACTCTTCTTTCCCGTAATCATCTTTTCCTGTCTAAACATTAACCACTTCTAAATTTTTCTATAGGGGTTTCGCTGTAAGTTATTGATATTACTTGATGATTTTGGCTTCGATATTGCTTATTTATCCATAACTTCAAATTTGGGTACGTTATGAAATCACTTCTTTACATCATTGGTCTAACTTTTGTTCTACATACTTCAGTTTTTGGAGCGGTTGATTGTTCCCTCGAGAATCAACAAGAAATTATAAGTGATCGAAGTTCAGCATCTATTCAAGATATCTATGACGTTGTTTTTGAAGCAGACATTTCAAAAAAAATATATTTCTCTGATCAAATTACTGAAAGAAGCATTAATCGATTACTTAAAAGAATCAGAAAAGTAATTGATGAGAATCGAGATGAAAATATTAATATAACGATCACGCTTGCTTCTGGTGGTGGAGATATCAACCAAACTCTACGTGGAATTAGGGCCATTAAAGGACTTAATTCACTTTCAAATGTTCAAATCGATACCAAGGTAACTTCAAGTAATACATGTGAATCTGCCTGTACAATTCTATTTCTGGCCGGACAGCAAAGATATGCGTCACAAAGAGCTCAGTTTGGATTTCACTCACCCCATTTTGAACGAGGCGATCGTGGAGAGAGAACACGTGATGAAATTGAAGAAATCTATCGTTCAATATGGCTAGATGAAATTAGAAAGGTAGATGCAGTATCAGCTAATCTTATCCATGATAATGAATACTTATATGATGCGCGTATGAGTATGGTCAGAGGTTCTGAGCTCAATCATGGCTATGTAACTGACCTTCTTTAATTACTTCTTAATACCAATAAAGTTTTGTCTCTCTTTAATCAGGGGGATAAGAAATATAATCAAGATACCAATATAGGCACTACCTATACTTCTAGTCGCAAATGACAGTCCTCTGGTGTCGATGAGATGACCAAATAGTGGGCCAAGACCTATAAAAATAATTCGAACACCCATTTGCATTATACTATTTGCAGTCGCCCTAAAATCGGTGGTGACTCTTTTGTTAAGAGCATCATTGTAGATGACTTGGCCTAGTCCACGACAGACTTGAAAACATAAGCAGAATACTATCCCGTAAAGATGATCAACGAAGGAAATTCCAAGATACCCAATGGGAGGAAGGAGTCCAATAAGTAATAAGGCCGCGACACTTCCAATTTTCTTTTCGAGCTTATGAGCACTCTTACTAACAAAAGAGACTGTGAAGTTTGTAATCGCCCATAGAAAACCAAAATAAACCACGTTGATGCCAAGTTCCTGCCAATACTTTTGAAACATCCAAACAGCGGTTAAAGTGCCAGTAAAAGAAAAAATCGCATTAATCAGAATAAGATTTAGAAGTTTTGATTGCTTAAAAAGACTTCTATAAATATAGCCAATATTTTCTTTGTGAGTTGATGTCATCTTTGTGCGTGGAGGTTCCACTAGAGTCATGGCGACACACATTGGTATCCAACTGATGACTGCTGAAATATAAGCAAGATTATGAATATCGAAGGCTAAAAGCATTAAAACACTAGCAATAAGTGAGGCCATGCCTTCGCCCATAGTTTGAAAGTAGACACTTCGTCCTAACACTTTAATCTGAGCCTTTTGAGGACTAACAATCTCCATCGTATCGTATATTAGTGCTGTGTCGGTACCTGAGCTAAGAGAGACAGCAACACCTAAAATAACCTCTGCTACGATCAGTAGCTCAATACTCTCAGCGAAAGGAAACATACTGAAACCGACAGCTTTTAGCATATGAGCGACAACTAGCGTGTTCTTTCGGCCTAACAGGTCTGATATATACCCAGAAGGTATTTCAAAGATAAAGACTGTTAGTAAGTAGACCCCATTCATATCGATATCTAAAGAGAGAAAAAAGGGGACGATAACTGGCATTAAGACCAGAAACATGGTGAAGAATTTGAGCAAATAGATTTTTTGTATGTTCTTCTCTAACACTTAATAATTAGAACAATTTGTTAGACAAAAGGCTATACATAAATCCATCTGATTAAATATACTATATGGTAAGCAAAGAGGTGATTATGTTTGGATTATTTAAAAAAGACCCTGTGGCTGAATTAGAGAGAAAATACGCAAAGATGATGGAAGACGCTATGAAGCGCCAGCAAAATGGCGATATTGAAGGCTATGCTCAGCTGACCTTTAAGGCAGAAGAGATGTTAAAAGAAATTGATGAGCTCAAAAAGAAGAAGTAGTTTTGCAAGATCATCTCATCATTGCAGGAAATATTTCTTATGCTCTTGGTCTTGATGGTTCTAATTTCAAGTCTGTTTATTTCTTAAGAAATGATTTAAGTTCGCTGCAGTCAGATTACTCAAAAAGCGTTTTCGCATTAATTCAAAAAATATATCCTAGTGCTAGAATAATTGAGTCTCTAGATCCTATTAGATCTTCTGAAAGTATCTATTATTCAGGTAATTTGGCCTATGCAGAGTCTAAAGAGCTTTCAAGGTTTGCGAATATAAAGTTTGCACCTCAAAATCGATTATTTGATCAAGTTGAGAAAAAATATATTAAGAGTTTCACTCCCTTTAGAAAAAAGTACGAAAACTATCTTCCTGAAAGATTTGATACCTCATGCCAATCATTCATAGATCAAGAGGTTCTAGAGCACTTAGACTGGTACTTCTATCAGAAACATTTAGCAAAAACATATTTTGACGATCGAAATGGAATCCTTGGAAAAGAGTATTCAACGAAACTCTCTAAGTACCTCAGTGATGGTCGTTTAGACGTTAAATTCTTATATAATTATATTAAGAATTATGAAGCAAAGCATGGGGCAAATAAGTCAACCTACTGGATTGTTTTTGAACTTTTATGGCGAGAGTTCTTTTTCTGGAGTTATCATTTTCATCAAACTAAATATTTTTCAAAAAATGGATTAACAGGGCCTCTTGATTTTTCAAGTTTTAGAAAAGATAGGGACTTCTCAACTCTGTTCGCTAACGATCCTCTTATGCTCTCCATCTATAATGAACTGGTTCATAGTGGTTTTGTTTCTAATCGCTATCGTCAGGTTTTTGCCAGTAATTTGATTAATAAGTATCAATTAGATTGGCGTGAGGGTGCATACTTATTTGAAAGATTTCTTATTGATTATGATGTTTTTTCTAATTATGGAAATTGGCAGTACTTGGCCGGAGTTGGTCATGACCCTCGAGTAAAAAGAGTTTTTGATACATTGAAGCAAGTTGCAACATACGATCCAGACTATCTCTACATAAAACATTGGTCAGACTATCAAGATTCAAATGAGATTAGTGAAAAGCTATCTTCCATCTATAAGCAATTCTGACTTGTCAAAAAGTTCTATGAATTGTCCAATAGAGCATGACTAAAACTAATAAGACAGAAATCATAGCAGGTATTACAACTTTTTTGACGATGTCTTATATCATTGTTGTTAACCCCGCTATTTTATCTACTGAAGGGACTGGTATGTCTTTTTCAGGTGTTTTAACCGCTACCGTTTTAATTAGTTTTCTAAGTACTTTATTGATGGGAGTTTTTGCCAAGTTACCTTTTGCTCTAGCTCCAGGTATGGGAATTAATACTTTTTTTACCTTCACGCTTATTCTTGGTGAGAAGATTCCCTGGCCCGAAGCTCTAGGTCTCGTTTTTTGGTCTGGAGTATTTTTTCTTATTATTTCGCTTACCAACTTGAGACAAAAAATCGTAGAAGCGATCCCAAAGCATCTACGCTTGGCAATGTCTTGTGGCATTGGTTTATTTTTGACCTTTATTGGGCTTAAAAATGCTTTTATCATTACGAGTAGCCCGGCTACATTCGTAACTAGCGCACCTTTTTCATGGCCTTTAGTTTTTTCAATTTTAGGTCTTTTGTTGACTGTCTACTTCATGCGAAGAAAAAATCCTGCTAGTTTTTTAATCGGAATTGTCTTTATTTCTGCCTTAGCGCTTATCTTTGGTCAATCAGCTCTTCCAACGCATTATTTTTCCCTGCCAGACTTTGATTCTACTTTCTTTAAACTAGACATCATTAAAGCGATCAATATCTCTTATATCCCCATTATTGTGACACTGATTATCACAGACCTTTTTGATTCGGTTTCAAGTTTTATCGGTGTTTCAACTTCGGCAAATCTCTTAGATGAAAAAGGCGAACCTAAAAATCTTAAACAAGCTCTCTTTGTTGATGCGTTGGCGACTTTCTTTTCTTCTTTATTTGGAACTTCCGCTGCAACGACCTTTATTGAATCATCCGCCGGCACTGAAGCTGGTGGAAGAACCGGCTTAACCGCCATTGTTGCAAGTTTTTGTTTTTTACCTTTTTTATTTTTATCTCCACTGTTAAGTTCTATTCCTATCTTTGCCACGGCGCCTATTCTTATTATCGTTGGCTCTTTAATGTTTAAAAATATTTCAAAAATTAACTTTCAAGAAATTGAGTTAGCAGTTCCAGCATTCTTAACAATTGTGCTGATTCCTCTGACTTTTTCAATTTCACAAGGAATCATGTGGGGCTTTTTTACTCATGTTGCGCTTTTTTTACTGTTTAAAAGAGCTCGTGAGCTCTCACCGATTATGTTTCTTTTAGGTGTTGGTGCAGTGTTTTATATCTTGTTTAATTCTTAGATATTTCAGTATCTTATAGATCCTTTATAGCTTTAGCCTATTGCCTCATAACTAATATCAATTTCACTCAAATTGGTCATTACCGTAAAGTATGAAAGAGATATGAACTTAACCCCAAAAAGGAGATTTTTATGGGAACACTGATTAATAGCCAATTGCCAGAATTTACAGCTCAAGCTTTTCACAACGGTGATTTTAGAACAGTTAAAAGTTCTGATCTAAAAGGCAAATGGTCTGTCTTTTTCTTTTATCCAGCTGACTTTACTTTTGTATGTCCAACTGAGCTTGGAGATATGGCCGATCATTATGCAACTTTCAAAGAAATGGGCGTTGAAGTATTTTCTGTAAGTACTGATACTCATTTTACGCACAAAGCATGGCATGACACTTCAGACACGATTAAAAAGATTCAATACCCAATGCTAGCTGATCCAACTGGTTACTTAGCTAAATCTTTTGGTGTTTATATTGAAGAAGAAGGTCTTGCATATCGTGGCACTTTCTTAATCAATCCTGAAGGCCAAATCAAACTAGCTGAAATTAATGATAACGGTATTGGCCGTAACGCTGATGAGCTTTTACGTAAAGTTAAGGCTGCTCAGTATATTGCTAAAAACCCAAATGAAGTATGTCCAGCTAAATGGAAAGAAGGCGCAGCGACGCTTAAGCCAGGACTTGATCTTGTAGGTAAAATTTAAGTTTAAAGCTTTTTGGGGGTGGCCTAGCTACCCCCATCTTTAAACTAAGGGTAATTATATGTTAGATCAGAATATTGTAGAACAATTAAAAACAGTTTTTGAAAAGCTTGATAATACTGTGACTTTAAGTCTCAACAAGTCAGGTCATGAAAAACAAGCTGAGTTAGAGCAAATGCTTACTCAGGTAGCTTCTACAAGTGACAAGATAGAGTTGGAGTTAACAGGCGTTGATTCTGATACACCAAGCTTTCGCTTGAAAGATAAAAATGTCTTCTTTAAAGGCATTCCAAGTGGTCATGAATTTACATCTCTCATCTTGGCCATTCTCAACTCTGATGGAAAAGGAAAACTTCCTGACGAGATGATGCTTAATAGAATCAAATCTTTAAAAGGTAGTATTAACCTTAAAACATATATTTCACTAACTTGTGAAAACTGTCCTGATGTTGTTCAGGCTTTGAATATCATGGCCTTATTCCACAAAGACTTTAGTCATACCATGATTGATGGTGCTTTTGAGCAGGACGAAATTGAACGCCTTGGAATTCAAGGTGTGCCATCGGTCGTATCTAACGATAAGCTTATTAGTGCCGGCAAAATTTCTCTAGTCGATCTCCTAACGAAGTTAGAAGCAGAATTTGGAATTGATGAATCTGAATCTAGTTCTGTTAGTAAAGATCTAGGAGAGTTTGATGTGGTGGTTATTGGTGGCGGTCCAGCTGGTGCATCGGCTGCTATTTATACCGCTCGAAAAGGCATGAAGACAGCAATCTTGGCCGAAAAGATTGGAGGTCAAGTTCAAGACACTAAAGGAATCGAGAATCTAATCTCTGTGCCTTATACAGAAGGCCCCGCTCTTTCAGCGCAACTTGCAAAACATATTGCTGAATATCCAATAAAACTCCTAGAGCACCGACGTGTGAAAACCATATCTAAAGATGGTGTGAAACATATCGAGCTTGAAAGTGGAGAGTTTCTAAAAGCTAAGTCAGTTGTCATAACTACAGGTGCTAATTGGCGAAAACTTGGGGTAGAAGGCGAGAAAGAGTATAACGGACGTGGTGTTGCTTATTGCCCTCACTGTGATGGTCCATATTATAAGGGTAAGAAAGTTGCTGTTGTTGGTGGTGGCAACTCTGGTGTCGAAGCCGCTATCGACTTGGCAGGGCTAGTTCGAGAACTCATCGTATTTGAGTTTATGGATACACTTAAAGCGGATAAGGTTTTAGTTGATAAGCTTAAGTCCCTACCAAATGTATCGATAGTTACAAATGCCAGAACCTCACAGGTAATAGGGGATGGATCAAAAGTAACTGCCATTGAATATGTTGATCGCAAAACTGAAGAAACTGTTAAAGTTGATCTCGATGGAATCTTTGTGCAGATCGGTCTTTTACCTAATAGTGGTTTTGTAAAAGACATTGTTGAAACAACTAAGTTTGGTGAAATCGTTATTGATAATAAGGGTAGAACAAACGTTAAAGGTATTTACGCCGCTGGTGATGTAACAACTGTACCGTTCAAGCAAATTATTATTGCCATGGGCGAGGGGGCTAAAGCCGGGCTTGCAGTTTTTGAAGATCAGATGTTGGATTAAAAAAAAATGGGCCATAATTGGCCCTTTTTTATTTTATAGAAACTTGAACATCTCTATTAATGGCACACTTTAATTGTCCATCAGCATTAGGACTTGCAGCAGCAAAGTTAATATTAATTTCGAGTTTTTCATCTCTTAAAACAACTCCATCAATATCGCTACCAGCTAAATATCTAATTGTCTTTGAATCAACTTTGTTTTTATTTAAGAAAGAAAAATCCTTGTTACACTTAAGTTCCCAAGTAAATAGGTCTTGATCACTTTGGTTATCGATAACTAAGACGGCAGATGATCCTTCACTGACATCAAGTGAAGCACTAAGTGTTCCAGGCTTTGGACCAGTAGCTGTGCCAGCACCAGAGCCACCACCCATGACAAATACTGTCGTCATGTCATTAATATGGTTCTTAAGTGTGACCAAGATGGCCTGAGCAGATTGTGAAGTAGAAATCACAGTTTCATACTTACCAATGGTACAACCACCAACTGAGTTATTGTCTGCCGGAACTTGAGCAGCATCGATTGGCACAAGACGAGCGATTGAGTTATTAAGGTTAATCATGGCATCGCCACTGCCAACTGCGATATCAAAATTAATCGCCATTGGAGCCGTTTGCATACAACGCTGATAAAGCGAGTCAGTATTTCGCTCAGAGCTTGCAACCCACATTTCACTCGAAGATGTATTTTTAATAATAATTTTTGATTGAACCGTATCGGCAATTGCTTCGTATGACTTATCACCAAGAGAGAACTCACAAATTTTCTTTGAACCTGGAGTATAAAGAGTCG
>CAXBMT010000094.1:0-9351 GCA_963976925.1 uncultured Bdellovibrionales bacterium | reverse complement strand
AACCGCACTTGTGATAGCTACGCCAATACCATGCTGAATAAAAAGATGTTTGGCGTGGGCCCAAAAATTTAGTCCCTTTAAAATCTTGATGACTTTTTGCTTAATTTTTAAAAGTCCCTGCGCTTCTTCTTGTAAAAGGGCGGGGGCTAATTTCTCTAAAACTTTTTGAGTCTCTTCATCAATCAGTTTGTAAAATGTGGCTTCGCTTAAATCAGGGATTGAGACCGAAACGTTGCTTGCAGGTGTTTCGGCAAACTGCGCGTTTACAGGCATACTCATGAACATAAAGTTCATTAGAGTAAGAAGTACAGTAAGGCGCTTTAGGATATTTTCCATTCCAGATTTAATACAAAACCTAAGCCAATAAACCTATTTAATTTCAATTGGTTAGGTCTGGTGAAATGTCTGTCTGATAGATAAATGTCTACAGATTAGCCAGCTTTAGCTTTATTTCGATAACCAGGAATGAAGACAATCCCCAGCAGTAGAATCGCAAGAATTATGATGGCGTAGTTCTCAAAACTTTCATACTGATACATGGAATTAACGGCATCATTACTATTACTAAGTTTTCGCCTTCCTTCTTCTAGTTGAATCTCTAGTAAAGTCTTAAGGTTGTCTTGCAGAACTTTGATTTGCTTCAATATATCTTTCTTCTCTCGAGCGGTAAGTTCTATCTCTTCAACTGCACGAGATTTTTTCTCTATCGCCTTGAGCTCACTAATACCTTCAGAGAACTCATTAAGCGTTTCATCCTCAAAGGATGTAAGTTTAGTATTTCGAAAAGCTATGAGAGTCTTCTCAATTTTCTCATTTAAATTAGGGTTAGTTTTTGCAAAGAAATTCATATCTCCAGAAATGACAGCAATTTCCTTTTGATGTAAATGAGTTGAGAGTTCGTAAATTAGACCTTCAACAACAAGGCGATCTTCATAAATCTCCTGAATTGAAGCGCGAACTTTTTCGAAGTTTTTAATATTGGATCGGCCAGTGACAAAAATGAGTAAGAATGATGATAAAATTATAAAGGAACATGTAATCTTGCTACTTAAACTCATTAATGCCTCCATGAACTAAAAGTTTATCCTAAGATTCATTAATTAACGTACTTATTAGAATGTGATTGCATTAATTCGCACAAAATTCAAAGAGAGCTGACCTAATATTGACAATAAAATCGAATTTTGAATTGAGGTTTTATAAACCCTTTAAATGAATGCTTATCGTAGTTGATCGGTGGGTGAGTAGTATCATCTAGATTGCAGATTTTTTCTTTTTCGTAGACCTGACCCTCTAGTCACATTGGTTGGTAAGAATCGGATTCTTGGGGCATTAATATCTCCGATATTTGGCCTAAATGAGTTGAAATCGTAAAGCTGAGAGGTAATTATCCATTCACTTACAGATTGTAATTTATACATCTCATTACATATTTAAAACGATTTCATCTATTCTTGCTCGAAGGAGTAATTATGGCTGTTTTGAAGAAAATTATTATTGCTGTTTGGGATAGATCATCGACCTTATTTATTAGCTCGCAGGGAGAGCTTAATATAAAGATGAGGGATCCAAGTGCAAGGAGTAGGGAAGCATACTTTAGTACTCGAGATGAGCAAGTCAGCCGCTTCTAAAAATGGTTTAAATAATTCTTAAAAACCTAAAAAAATATATACGTTCGAATTAATCCTCTTAATTTCAATTACTTATTCTACTTACTTCTCAGCATTGGATTGCATTTCTATATAGCTTAGATAGCCTATGCCAAATATGGCATAAATGTCTTGCTACGATTATGCCAAATATGGCATACTGTATGGAGTGTCCCTTGTGAGTATTAGGATTTATCGCAGTGACTTGTTTAAAGTTTGGTATCGAGACTTAAGCTCGAAAGACAAAAGAATTGTAGATGCGCGAATTGATATCGCTCGAAATCTTAATGTTCTTACCAATTATAAACAATTGAGTAAGGATTACTCTTTATATGAATTTAAGTGGAGGAGTGGCCTGCGCGTTTATTTTGCCTTACTCAGCGATACGGAAGGACGCTTTATACTTCTACTAATTGGCGGAAATAAAAATACGCAGGAATATGACATAAGGCTCTCGAAAAAAATTATTCTAAGAGCAATGGCCGGAGTTAAAAGAAAGGGGGAGAAAGATGAGTAAAAATAAAATAACTCACATTTCTGATATTAATATTTCAACAAAGCTAAAGATTAAGAACAGTCAGTTTAAAGAACACGAATCCTCAGTAGATCTCAGTGACCCAAGACTAGTTCGTGAAATACTTGTAGAGCACTTTTTAAACGGTGAGCATGATACTTTTTTTGAGATACTAGCTTTATATATCGACCATGTTGGTAAAACTCGAATATCTAAAGAAGCTAAAATTCCTGAAAGAACAGTTTATAACTTCTTGAGAGGTGATCATAAAACTTCATCAGAGAACGTATTTAAAGTGATGAAGTTTATTTCGTCTCAGATTGCTTCATAAGCGAAAATTATTGAATGTATTTAAGTATTTGATAAGATCTAATGCAACATGTATGTCTTAGGAATTAACTGTCCAAGGTATTTCTTTTCCAGTCACCCCTTTTAAAAATGGTAGATGTTTGAAATTCTCGGGTCCATGACCACTAGCTATAAAGAGTTTATCATAACCTAGATTGTGAAGCTTTTTTGCCAAATCTTCACCCAAGTCATTATGTCCAAGGTTAGAATCTATATAGAAATTCGTAGATTTAGAAAGTTGTTCTAAATTATCGAGTAACTGTTTAGACGAATCAAAACTTGTAAATCTAATTTCGCTATTTTGAGCTTCTATGCCCCAAAGCTTTCGGATGAACTCATCATCTTCTACTAGAACATAATCTACATTAGTCATAGATTCAGATATGTAAGGAAGCTTAATCGTAACTGTTGTTCCAGTACCCTCTGTTGAATTAATTAAAATTGATCCTTGGAGGTCTTCTATGAGCTTTTTCGCGTAAAATAAACCAAGTCCGTTGCCATTAGTCTTACCAAAAGATGTTCCTTTATTCATTAAGCTTGGTAGAACTT
Source organism: uncultured Bdellovibrionales bacterium (assembly GCA_963976925.1). GTDB lineage: Bacteria > Bdellovibrionota > Bacteriovoracia > Bacteriovoracales > Bacteriovoracaceae > UBA4207. Next base: position 6,291 of record CAXBMT010000094.1, on the reverse strand, counting down.
CTTCAGGTATCCCTGAGCCGTTATCATCTATCTCGATGAAAAGATCATTATTCTGAGCAGAGATTGTTATATTAATATTTCCGGCATCATCGATAGCATCGATAGAATTATTTAAGATATTTGATACAATTCTACAAAACTCCAAACTATCAACCTTAGAGACTGGATTCATAACATTGCAAGTAAGCGAAAAGTTAATGGACTTTGAAAAGCAGAGTATTCTTTTCTCATCAATAATCTTATTGATAAGTTGGAAAATATTCTCTTCGTGAATATTAAGATCATCTAACTTTATTTTATTTTTATCATTATCTAAGAGATCTTGAGCAATAGAAGAGATTCTCTCAAGTGAGCTGAGTGCTATCTCTTTGTAGGCTGAGTCAAGAATACCTTTTTCAAGGATAATTGAAAGGGCCGCGAGTGGAGAGCGAATGTCATGGGCAAGCTTCAATGATAACTCTTCTTTGACCAATATATGTTCTTTTTTTAAATCAAGTTCATGCTGATATTCAATTTTGTCAGCCATCGTTGAAATTGTGTCAGTTAAAGTGGAGATTTCTAATAGGTCAGTGTTAGAGGTCTTAATTTGGCGCAAACTGATTGTATCTGAAGAATCATTAATGTCTTTACTCAATCTAACAACGGGGTTTATTAATTTTTGTCCAAACTTAAAAAATAAATTCTTAATGAGCACTGATGAACAGGCTGAAATCAATAATAGTCCTAGGGTCAAATACAATAGAGAAGTTAAAGGCAGCCTTTTAAACGTGCTTAGGTTGCCAATTACTAAACCGTCACTTCCAGTTAGTTCTAACTGCTGAGATAAGTAAAAGCTTTTGTTTTCAAGATAAATATCTTTAAAAATCTTAGATTTAGGAGAGAGCCCCCAAGCTTTTGAATTAATTGTGGTAACCTGGTGAAAACTGCTTTCTTGATTTAAGTTAAGATTATTTATGGTTCTTTCAATTTGAAATTGATCCCCAACTTGTAACCAGTATGAGAAATTATCTTTCATGTCATTGTTAGTTGTAGAAATGCTCTCTTTAATTTGCGCCACAGAGATAATCAATGAAAGAACTGTAGTTGTTACACAAATTAGAATTGATATTTTTAAGGCTACTTTTAGAGACTCTTTTTGAGTGAATTGATTTAAGCTAATATTATTCGACATAAAGAGCCTTGTGAGTGAAAAATAGAAATGCTTTAAACTCTGAAATCAATTGATCTCCCAGATTGGTTAGCTTAATCTCCTGAATAGCGTCGATTCCCTCTCTTAGATCTTTTAGAAGTTGGTTGATCCTATCTTTTATATATTGATGACCATCATCAAACACTAAGAGTTCTTTCGAATATAGAATGAATTCGAGCATATAGACTGTTGCACAAACAGCATGAAAACTTTGAATTGCAGGTCTTTGCGCTTTTCTAATAACGGAATAAGTTTTTATAGATTGATCGCCTTTAACAATATCATCAATATTCTCATAAACCATTAAAGCTTGATGTCCTATTTCATGTGATACGTTCAAGGCAAACTCAAAAAATGATTGAGGTCTTAGTTTTGGAAGACTTAGGAATATAGCTTTTCTATATAAAAGTGAACTGAGACCGGAGCCGTCTTCTCGTAAGCGATCTTGTCCATCTGTAGCGATAATAGGATTTATTTCATGAACGAGTCTGCTTAATCTGATGTTCCACGATGGATTTATCTTTCCGCAAATAGTGAGATATCTATTAAGATAATCTTCAAACCTAGAGTAATTTTCGTTATCTCTTAGTAAGATAGAAACATTCTCTTGTGCGTTAGGGTCAACGGCACGTAAGCTATTATCTGCGCTATCAGTGATAACTGTCTTTAGTAATTCAAGTCCTGATTTGTTCGTCGAAAATTTAACTCTCTCAATCTTATCTAATTCTCTAAACCTTACATAAGTATCCGATCTCGTCATCCACGGCTTAAACTTCAAATAATTTGTATCCAATTTGATATTTGCTTTAGAGAGAGACTTTTTATCAACTTCGTCAGAGAAGTGGCATAAGACTTTTGATCCCTCGATACCTGTTATTCGTGCACCCGGCCAATCTGTTGAATTAGTTGTAACTTCCACTTTACTTCATCCTAATATTTTCAACAAAGAGTGTTATTGGGTTTAATTGATCGCCTATGTCTTTAACTAATTTATTGTCCACTTTGTAAATCATCTTTTGTTCGAAAACAGGAATTACTATAGCTTCGTCTTTCACAAATTTACTTAGAGCCTTGACTGTTCTATTCCTGCTTTCGAAGCTGGTTGATTTTGATGCTTCAAGGTAATAAGACTCGTATTTCTCTTGTAATTTACCCTTAGGTCCATAATATGGAGAATGTCCGTCACGTTTAAATGCAGAAAACATAATTAAAGGATCAACATAATCACATACAATATTCCAAGCAAATATCGGAGATTTCGTTGCTGTTTCTAGTGATTCAAACTTTTCTGAATTTGGAACAAAGCTAGCCTTAAAGCCTACGAGTGAAAACTGTCTCTCAAGTTCCTTTGTATAAAGCTTTTGGCTTTGTGAAAGCCTGTTACCTGAAAAAATTTGTAGTTCATACTTTTTCTCAAGCAATTCTTTTGGTATTTTAGAGAAGTACTTTTTAGCCAAATCCAGGTTGTAAAGGTCAGTTTCTTGAGTCCTTCCCCAAAAGTGCCGTGGGAGTATTTGTGATACCGGACTAACCTCAGTAATTTTATTTTTTATGGATTCTCTATTTATTAAATAGCTTATACCTTTTTTGAAGTTGTCATCTTGACTTAATGGGTGCTTGTTGCTGAATGTTAAAAGAGCAATGCTTGCAGGTAGTGAACTCTCATAAGTTTTAGTTTCTTTATCTATTAACTCTGTGGTCGATATATCGACTTTGCTATTTAAGTTATTGTAAATAATTACCCTTGTTGGTTGATGAGTTTCGATATCTTTTGTTGAAACTATTTCTAGTATCGTTTTTTCACCATCAAATCCAGGTGGTTGAACCTTGTACTTTCCAGTGCCTATTGGCCATTTTTTCCAAGTAAGATAATCACTTTCAAACTCTTCAATTGGAACTAACGAAAAATATGGGACTGTCAGTGAATGAAAAAATGAGGGATTAGGGGTATTAAGCTTCACACTGATAGTGAAGTCGTCAATAATCTTTATACCGCGAACTAAATTTGTTTCAAACTTTTGTCCGGGCTTAATAGAGTCTATGCCTAAAATGTTTCCTAAATAAACTTTAAAGAAACTATGATCTGGGGAGTAAAAACCACGAGTAAGTGTGAATTCTAGGTCTTTTGAATTTGCTTTTCTCCCGTTATGAAATACTAAGTTCTTTCTAAGACGAAGAATGTATATATCATTATCAAAGTCGTAGTTGAAATACTCGATTGCTCCCGGCTTTAAGTTGAAGCCATCATCATTCCTAATCAGTTGTCCAACTACCGCTGCATTTATTGTTGATAATAAACGAGCACTTGCGTGTATATGATATGGAGGTTTGTCTGATCCTCCCATGTAAATTGATAATTCTTTTGCCACAGCTGTTCCATTAAGGATTATTAGAAATAAGAATAAGTATGTCTTTTTATGGAGCATCTCTAAACGACCTTGCTCCCACTTCACGAATATAACTCTCGTCGTTCAGTCGATCATTATATTCTAGACGAAGGTCTTTGTTTGCTTCATCTAGGAGCTTAAGAATAATCTTATCCTTTTCTTCATTTGATAACTCTTCTAGAATTTGAATGCGCGGAGTTTGTTGAGAATTACTCAGATCATGTTTAGCACTTTTGAGACTTTTAATAATTGCTGTGACTGTGTCGCTATCCTGAGCCATTATGATTCTTAAGGGATTTATTACGATCAGTAACGCAATTGATTTATTTATAAATGATTTCATCTATTATCTCCAAATACAGTTTTTTCTAAATGTATTTAGCTTATAGATGAGTTTTGATTTGAAAATTCGATTAGAGAAAATAATTCATACATGCATTGAATATGATATTAATCACTTAAGCCTAAGTGTAAACTTTTTACAGCCTCTAGCGCTAACTAAACAACGTCAAAAAATCTGAACTACTCAGCCCTTTCAAGAACCCCTTATCAGACTCTTCAACTAACGCCGCAAGCTCTCTCTTAGACTTTTGAAGTTCAAGTACTCGCTCTTCAACAGTGTCTCTAGTGACAAGTCTGTAAACGAAGACAGGGTCTTCTTGACCGATACGGTGAATACGATCGATGGCTTGGTTTTCAACCGCTGGGTTCCACCAAGGATCGAGGATGAAACAATAACTCGCTTCTGTTAGATTAAGACCTGTTCCACCAGCTTTGAGTGAAATTAAAAAAGCTGTTTTAGTGGGATTTGTTTTAAATCCGTTAATGGCGCTATCTCTGTCTCTGGTTTTGCCATCAAGATAAGAATAATCAATGCCAGCTTCCATGAGGCGATCTTTAACTAAGGATAAAAATTGTGTGAACTGTGAAAAGACGAGAGCTTTCTTTCCTGCTTCTTGAATGCCTTTAAGTTGTTCAACGAGTGTATCTAACTTAGCAGAACCTAGTTCAGTTAAAGGACTAATAAGTTTTGGATGACATGAGAACTGTCTCAAACGAAGAAGACCCTCTAATACATGAAAGTCGGTTTTCTTTTTTCCCGCCAGCTCTTTTTGATAATAACGGCGTAGCATTTCATATTCTTTCTTTTCTTCCACGCCAAAATCACACCAAAGAAGACTTTCGGTCTTTGGTGGAAGATCTTTTAGAACTTGAGCTTTAGTGCGTCTCAAAATAAATGGTCTAAGGCCTCTTAATATTAAATCTCTAGCGTCTTCGTTTTCCTGACTTGGCCCAAATTGCGCAAGCTTGGCTTTAAACATGCCGGGAACTAAGAATCTAAAGATTGAGAAAAGTTCGCCTAGATGGTTTTCAATCGGCGTACCTGTAAGAGCGAGTCGAACTTTAACATTTGCTCCAACTACGCAGGCAGCTTTTGCGGTCTGGCCGTGCACATTTTTAATTGCTTGGGCTTCATCTAGAATCATGCCATCCCAAGAGACAGCTTTAAGTTTATCGACATCTCGTCTTAGTACGCCATAAGTACAAAAAACTAAGTCCATGACATCAATCTTTTCTAAAAGTTTTTCCCTGCCAGCTCCCTCATAGCGCATGGTCTGAAGGTGAGGAGCAAACTTAGTCGCTTCTCGCTCCCAGTTTGAAACCAGAGTCTTAGGTAAAACGATTAAAACGGGGCCTAAATGCTTTGTCTTTCTTCTCGTGAGATAAGCTAGTACTTGAACCGTTTTACCAAGGCCCATATCATCGGCCAGTAAACCACCGGTGCCAAGATTTTCAATAAATGCCATCCAGGACAAACCAAGTCGCTGATAGGGCCTAAGTTCGCCTGAAAACTTTTTAGGTGTAACTAAAAGCTTTAATCCACCTGAAGCTCTAAAACTATGAACTACTTCTTTGTAGGCAGCATCAACTTCAATATCACTATCAGTGAAGAGGTTTTCTAAAACTAGCGCTTGCGCCGTAGGAAAGCGCATACCTGGACCTTTAGGATGACCAAGTTCTGCTAACACTTTAGCTTTCTTTAGCCATTTCTCTGGCATCAAACCAAGCTTTCCACCTTCAAGAGTCACAAAGTGTTTATGCTCATCACTTCGATGTAAAATATCTGGTGGATTTAAAATCTCTTCTCCAAACTTAATCGGAGCATCAAGATCAAACCAATCACGGTTGGTGCGTATTGTTGCCTTCATCGCCGTTGCTGCCACCACTGCTTTTCCAAACGCGCGCACCATAATATTATTTGATTCCAGCCAATGAACACTGTCATTAAAAAGCGCTTCATCAAAGACGACATGATAGGGCTCTCTAAAGCGCGTGTATTCACTATCTCTTAAAAGATCAATGATGCGTTCTTCATGCTTAAAGTTTTTACTTCGAATTTCATAAGGATCAGGCTGGGCCAGAGGGCCGTCTTCAAAAGGTGTATGAGGTTGATCGCCGTACATAAAGACCAAGCGACCGTGAATGACAAAGTGATCATCTTGTTTAACCACGTCGACTTCGATCACCGGGCGACCTTCACTTGCCACCTCTCTAAGTGGAAAGCTTTCCGGCAGACTCATCGAAACGCTGCCTTTAAAGGCGCGTACGATTCTCACCAAATCCTTTTCACCGTTCATGGGAATTTCAAGCCGATCTCGTCGTCTAAAGGTTTCTGCCAAATAAGCTGGAAGCGGTCTTTCAATCGGATGCAGC
>CAXBMT010000093.1:0-9391 GCA_963976925.1 uncultured Bdellovibrionales bacterium | reverse complement strand
CGGTTCTTTTTAGCTCTGGATTTCTAAAGCTTAAATCTTTTGAGAGCAAAAATGTCCAGTTGTTAACGCCTGGCTTATCGTCCCAATTAAATTCGACGTACTCATTTTGATCAAATCCTCTTCGGTGACTTGGTGAATTTAAATCAATATCAGTTTCTTCCCAACCACTTGGAGCAATCAGTTTAGTTTCAACTAATGAACTTGGAATCCCCTCTCTTCCCCATGGATCAATGGCCACAACTCGCCACCAGACAGAGCGAAGTGGAGCTCCCAGCCATAAAAAGCTATTCGCCTGTACTTTTTGTCTTTTAAGCAACTTCGATTGATCAGAACTCGAATAGATTTCGATAATATAGCCTGAAGCCTGATCGACTTCGCCCCACTCAAACTCTGCCGCAAAATCTTGCGCAAAAGCTTCGCTTATTAAAAAACTTAAAAATGAAGATGGTTTGATCGGTGTTAGATTTAATTCACTTGGAGCTCTATCAATTTCAGGAGCTGGTAATAAATCACCAGGCTCGATGATAAACTCACGAACCTCACTAGTTGATTGATTGGTTTTCATGCGCCAAAAATAACGTCCTAACTTTTCAACTTCCCATTCAAACGAGTCACGAACCTCTTTACTCGTAACAATACTCTTAAACTCTTTGTCTCTTGAAAGTTCAATGATGCCACTACCATTAAAGGAAAATGATATAGCTTCACCAGGCTTTGTTATTTTCAAGTTGGCCAATGGTTTAGGCTCTAGGAGTTCAACGCTATCTTCTGTGGCAATAATTTTTTTGACGAACTCAATTTCGAAGGTGTTTATCGAAGAGACTGGTTTATTTTTACTATTTACTATTCGCCAAAAATAAATCCCCTCAGGAAGTTCAACGTTAGTATCTTCAAGTCTGTTTGAGTCAACAAAGCTTAAATCATTAGAGATTTCAACAAACAACTGATTACTCTTTGACCCTGATGTACGCTCATAAACGAAATTAACTTTAGATAACATAGACCCACTGGTAATCAACTGATCATCAGATGGATTAATTAAACTTACTTCATATGAAAATAACTCAGCTTCATTAGACTCGTTAAACTCGAGTTGATTATCCTGATCGATATCAAATATTTTTCCAGTTTGAGTTTCAATTTTCAAGTTACCTTCAGCACTTTCAAGACGAGAGACACCATTAGAAGTTGTTAACTTAACTTTTGCACTTTCTGAAGTTACAGATATTTCTTGACCACCAAGGTTAACTTTTAATGGATTTCCCTTAATGATATCGAGATAAACAAGACCTTCTTTAACCTGGATCGCTGTAGAACCAGAAAGCTGATCTAGCTCTACAAGAGAATTAGGTAATATTTCTAAATTATCGCCCTTTTCTAATGTTAACTTGGCGCGTGATTTTTCATAGGTAAAAAGAAGATCTTTTCTTTTAAACGACTGTCCTACTTGAACATCATTCCAAGCTAGGTTTCCAACGGATTTGCTCTTTACAATATTACTCAAGCTTTCAATTTTAGCAAAAGAGACCGTGCCAGACGTGCTAAGCGACTGCGGCCAGTAAAGATATTTTGCACTCCATCCAGCGATAAAGGCAAAAACAACAATTAAAATCCAATCAACCTTGGAACTTTTCATTCTCCCTTCGTCAAAAAGTGTCTTATTGTTCATTATAGAGGTCTTTGAGATAATATCTACGTATTAAATTATGGAAGTTAAACAACTACAAAGACCTATTCTCTTTCCTTTGAAGCTTAAGCTTATAAGCTTATTTTCATTAGTGCTGTTAATTAGCTTAGCTGCCTATGCTCAGTATGCACTTACTAAGTTCATTGAAGACAAGTCAGCATATATATTTAATTCAGTACAAGATTCTTCAAGAGCAATTTCTCGAGATGTTTCAAACACAATTGATGAGTCCAAGAGAACATTAAAAGTCTTAGGTCTTTTAAAAAATTCTGAGGACATCAAAAATATCTTTGAATCGGCTCCATCCTTTTTAGATTATCGTGTCTACGATATTGATAAAAAAGAATTTACAACTGGAATCCTTGATAAGTTAGGACTTGTTAAAATAGGACTAACAAAAAATGATATTGATAAAACCCTTTCAAATAATATTTCAACTTTAGTCGTTGGTGATCACGACAAAGTTTCTTACAATTACTTTTTTACAAATAAACCGATCATAACAATATCAAGAAAAAATAAGAACCAGCTTCAAGTTGCTCAAATATCATTGACCGAGAGTGTGCTACAAAAAAGCAATGAGACAAAAAATCTGATTATTGCACCAAATGATCTTAATTTGACTGACTCAAGCTTATTCAGCCAAACGGATATTTTAAGTGAGTTAAAAACTAAGTTTTTAAACAATAATTTTAAAAAAGGTGTTTTTGAGTCTGATATAAATGGAAATACGAGTTTAATCAGTTTTGAAAGAACAAATAATAACTACCCACTGGCTATTTCAATCATTGAGAAGTCTGTCGCATTTTCCGTTGCCGACAAGCTGGTTAAGCAGTCTTATATCTATGCAGTCTTCCTCTTAAGTATAGCTATTATTATTGGCATCTTGTTTTCAAGATCTCTTACAAAATCACTTGAAGTACTTTTTGAAGGAACTCAGAAGTTTGTAGCTGGTGATTTCGAAAATAACGTTGTTGTAAAGTCACGTGATGAAATTGGAGCACTTTCGGACTCTTTTAATTATATGGGCAAAAAAATAGTCCAATTTATGGAGCAGATGAAAGAGAAAGTACGGCTTGAGCGCGAAGTTGAAGTAGCCAAGCTTGTGCAGGACTCTTTTTTCCCTCACGATGAAGGACAAATCGCTGGTGCAGAGTTTTCTGCATTTTATGCACCTGCCTCTGAGTGTGGTGGAGACTGGTGGGGTTATCTTGAATCTAATAATAAAAGCGCTATTTTCATAGCAGATGCTACTGGACACGGTGTTCCTGCAGCTTTAATTACGGCCACTGCAAACTGTGCACTTCATACACTTGAAGAGCTCGTTAAAACTCAACCAGATTTACTCAATCAACCTAATCTTATGCTTGAATGGTTTAATAAAGCGATATGTGGAGCTGGTAAACAGCTTTATATGACGATGATTTGTGTTGTTATCGATAAAGAGAATAAAAAAGTCATATGGTCTAATGCTGCTCACAATCCACCATACTTATTAGATTCAAGGATAGAGACGCCATCCACTTTTAAGCGAGCCTTCATCACACCTTGGCAAGGATTATCAATCTGTATTTACTAATCAATCTATTGATTACAATAATCATGATCTCCTTATTCTTTATACTGATGGCATTGTTGAAAATACAAATGATCAAGATAAGCCTTACGGCGACAGGAAATTTCATCAGAGTATTATCGATTCAAAAGATCAGAATTTATTTCAATGGAGACAATCGATAACACAAAAAGCGATTGATTTTTGCGGTGGAGCACCCTCGGATGATGATGTCACTTTAGTCCTTTGTCGATTAAGCGATGTTGATGATGTTAAGAAAATCGAATTTATTAATGATACAACTATAGTCAGCCATTTAGATGCAAAAGAAAGCATTGATTTCTTGTATGCAAATCAAAAAGTTGACCATCTTATAGGACACAACTCACCTTCCTTAGCAGAAGAGATCAACCATATTCAGCCTACTTTGCTTAATCCACTTTTTAATTGGCAGGGCGAAAAGCTCGATTCATATCGAAGTGAAGTTGACTCTTTTCTTAAATCACAAGAATTTCCAGGTTGGTTCAAAAGTCCAAGAGATTACTTGTCACTGATTGGTGATGAGCTCGTAACAAATGCCTTTGGTGATAATGATTCTATTGTCCATGTTTCACTTTCTATTAATGAACAATCAATATGCATTGAGGTTAAGGACAATCAAGGAAAGCTAACTAAAGAACAAACCTTAAAAGCTTTTAAAAGAGCTAGTGATACTCAATCCCCGAAAGAAGATGGTAGAGGTGCTGGTTTAGGCTTATATCTTGTCTATCAGTCCACTAATCAAATATGGATCAATGTAGAGAAAAATAAATCAACAACGATTAAATGTGTTTTAGAAGCAACTAAGAGATATAAAAATTTTAAAGGAAGAGTTACATCTTTCCATTTCTCATCTGAGGAGATTTCATGAGTTCAGGATTAGATATTCAAATCAATCAAGATTCGACAACAGCTAAGGTTAAGCTTGCAGGGCGGATCGATGAGGACTCTATGTTTGATAATCTTCTTTCATCTCAAGCAGTCGAGTTTCATTTAGATTTCTCTGGAGTTACTCTTATCAATTCATGCGGAGTCAGAGAATGGATTAATTTGGTTAACGATCTTTCAAAGAAAGCTAAAATTATCTATAAAAACTGTCCTCAAATCATGGTTGAGCAGATGAATATGGTTGAAGGCTTTTTACCTAATAATACAGAGATTGAAAGTTTCTATGCGCCCTACTTCGATCCTGATGCCGACGAGGAAGTTAAAGTCCTTATCATGACTAAAGAGATTTCTAATAAAAAAGCACCTTCTAAAAAGAATGATGCTGGTGTAGAGCTTGAATTTGATGCTTTAGAGGCACAGTTTTTTAATTTTATTAAGTAGGCACGTATGAGTTTAGACAATTATAAACTATTTGATGATTTATTTTCTGGAGTTGTTGCTCTTGATAGAAATGAAAAGGTTCAATATGTAAATCAGGCATTCTTAGTTCTAACTCAGTCATCACCTAGAGTTTTAAAAAATTTAGATCAGTTTAAATTGTTATTTATTGAATCTAATCCAATTGTGAAGCTTCTTGAGACTGTTAAAAAAAATGGTACCGCAATTACCGAAGAAATCGTTCTCTCTACAACACAGGGACACGGGCCAATAACTGTTGTCATTAAAGCTATTGCAGATGACGAAGTTGTTATCCTCACCTTCAATGATTTAACTGTTGAGCGTAACCTTTATGATAAATACAAGATTCAACTTGAAGAGATTAAAAGAACCCATGAGAAGATCCTTCAAACAGACAAACTTGCGACCTTAGGTGAATTATCAGCCGGTATTTCACATGAAATTAATAATCCTCTTACCGTTGCCTATGGCTATGCTCAGAATATTGAATGGGAAGTAAAAGAAAATACAAATCTTAACAAAGAAGAACTACTCAAATCGATAACAAGAGTTACGACATCATTAGAAAAGATCTCCTCTATCATTAACAATATGAAGTCCTACGTAAGAACTTCTGATGATCATAGACAATTTTGCGATCTACAAAAGGTAACGAAAGGTGCTTGTGAGCTTACTCACACAGGTTCTCGAAAAGACTTGATAAAGCTTACGATAGATGAAGTTGACGAGCCCTTAATAATTCAAGCCAACCCTGTTGAAATAGAGCAGGTCATTGTAAATCTTATTAAGAATTCTTTTGATGCTCTTCTAGACCACCAAATAAAGAATCCCTCAGTTAAAATTAGTTTCGTCAAAAAGGATCACTCTGTAGGTTTTGCAATTGAAGACAATGGCCCAGGAATTGAAGAAAGTATTGGGAATATGATCTTTCAACCGTTTTATACTACAAAAGATATTGGCAAAGGCTCAGGCCTTGGACTCTCAATTAGTAAAAGACTTGTCGAGAAGTATCAAGGGCATCTTGAATTTACCAGTTCTGAGTCTGGTACGAATTTTGTCTTTGAGCTACCCACAATGGAAATGAGTAGCATGATCAGCTCAGGTGGCTTTGGCCCAGAGATTGGTGATGAAGGTCAAAAGAAAATTCTTATTGTCGATAATGATCCTAATGTCTTAAATCAATTAGATGAGATTCTTCAAGCAGCAGGGTATTCTGTTGTTGGTTCAACGGGTGGAGATGACGCTCTTCATATCCTTATTCAAACTGAAATTGACTTGGTCATAACTGACCTCATTATGCCAAAGCTTTCAGGAACGGAACTCGCCAAAAAGATTCGAAGCCTGGAAGAAGAACTCCCTATTGTTTATCTAAGTGGTGCGCTTAACGCCAAAGATGTCTTTGATAAAGATAAGGCTGACTTAAAAATATCTCAATTATTAACAAAGCCCTTTGATTCCAAACAAGTCTTAGAATGTATCGCAAAAGTTCTAGGAGCATCTAATGAGTGAAAGTAAAAAACTATCAGTCTTAGTCGTTGATGATGAACAGCATATTTGTGATCTAATTGAGGTCATGCTTAAGAGCTTTAATATCTTCTCGTTTATTGTTTCATCGACTTCATCCACAGTTGCCTTGCAAAAGGTAAGAAATCAAGAGTTTGATCTTCTTATCATTGATAATCAAATGCCTGATAAAGATGGTCTCAATATGATCGAAAACCTTGTGATGACCTTAGGCTCTCGAAAACATAAAATTATCTTCATGTCTGGGGCCATGCAAAATGAGCATGCTCTAAAAGCAATTAATTTAGGGGTAAAGTGCTTTCTGATTAAGCCTTTTACTAGGCAAGGCCTACTAAAAGCAGTGATCAAGGCCTTAGGCAAAAACTAGTCATTATTCTTATAAATCTTACGTAATATTGGTATAATAGACTTGTGAGATTTCAAAATAAAATTTCCGACCTTGCACAGATTGATCAGCAACTCGATCAGTTATCTCAATCAATTGAGTCTTGCTATTTATGGACTCATCACGAAGGTCGACTCATTATTTATAATACGATGCTCACTTCGTGGGATCGAGATAAAAGGTTACTAAAATTTAGACTCGATAAGAGTGCGAATAAATCAGCACTCAAAGTCATTAATGCTCTCAATTGCTTTCATGAGGATTTACTCAATATTTTTAAGTGTGACATTGAAGCCGTTGAATCTGAAAGTTTGATTCTAAAAGCTCCCTCTACTGTATTAAAGTTATCTGAGCTAGATGTTAAAAATCCAAAAGCGGCAGAAGATGTTAGCGATATGGATAAGTCTGACCTTGATTTAATAACCCAAGTCCTACAAGTGATTAATACAGACTTAACTTCCATGAAAACGGATGAACAGACTGAAGCATCTGAAAAACCTTCAAACTATGTTTTTGCAAAAAAGCCAGAAATTAAAGATACGGCATCGAACCTAGCTTTTTCGGATAAAGGTGTTGTTAAAGAAGGTTCAGCTGAAGCACTTAATGAAACAAAACAGAATCTTAAAGTAAAGAGAGTTTCCTTGGGTAAGCCTGGTCAAGACCCATCGATTTATATATTAAATGAAGTTGAAACTCATGGAGTCTCATTTCAGACAACAGTAAAAAATGAATTTAAAATTGGTGATTCAATTACAGTTCATTCAATTCTAGATAGCTCACTTAGCTCTCCTCTTGGAGCGAAGGTAACCATTTTCAATAAACCTTCTGAGTATGCCAAGTACTGGTATGTTGAGGCTAAGTTTGATGTTAGCCTTAATTCTCCAGTGATTTTTGATAAACCAAAAGAAAAGATTGGTGTCAGTCGTCTTTTAGGTGAAGAGCAGTATTCTAGTGATGTTTTCTATGAGCTTAGTGAAATTGATACCCAAGAAATAAAAATGATGGAAAGGCGCAAAGGCGAGTTTCAAGTCGGAGATAAAGTTAGAGTTACTATTCTTTATGGAAATCAATTAAAAAAGCCAATTGCTGCTTCGATTACAGCAATTGACCAAAAGGACGAGACTAATCTCATTACTTTAAGATTTGATTCTTAGTGGATATCGGCCGTTGATTCAGAATCCTGCCCATTAATTTGCGCAAAAGTCATGACATCGTCTTTTAACAGTTCTCTAAGCTCTTCTGGAATCTCTGTTGCTTTGTATTTTTTGCCATTCGATAAACGAATCCAATAAGCTTGAACAACTCCAGCTTGTGTCGCCACATTAATCGGCTTCACTGATACTAGATGAGCGAGATTGATAAGCATGGTTACGCCAAGACCTTCTACGAGGCTATCCTCATTATCTTGAAGTAATTTGAATTTTTTAATATTCTCAATCATATCAATCTCCACACTTTTTTTTAAAGTATCCCAAAGAGTCTTTTAAAGAACCCAATGATTCCAGTGAACTTACCTAACTTCACTTTACCAATACGGCTAACTTCTTCGCCTTCACAACCGGCACCGCCAACTGTTTCACATACATTTGAAATATAACAACCCTGCTGCCAATCATAGACATAGTCTCTAGCACCACGAACAAGGATCCCTTCAATCACGCCTGAGTTAGCATTAAATACAGCTGAGCCAGAGTTTCCGCCATAAGTATCTAGGTCAGTTAAGATAAACTCCTCTGCACCATTTTCAATAACTTTAGCTCCATCAGAAATCTTTGTTGTTAATCCAGATGGGTGACCAATAACAACCAGTTCTTCACCAACTTTTGGTGATCCCTTCTTTCTAAACTTTAATGGTTTTCTATCCTTAACTTTTCTATCAAGTTGGATCAAAGCGTAATCTGCATCAGAGATTGGATCCAGTGCTTGGCGAAGGATCTTTTTACATGAGTAAACGCTAGAAGATGGAATTTTGCCATCATCGACTTCGCCTTCTCTATAATCAAAAACCCAATTATACTTCTCACATTCTTCTTGTGAGCGAACACAGTGACCAGCAGTTACAACAAGGTCTTTAGCAATTAAGAATCCTGAACATCTTGCAATACTGTTTTGATCAGCAAACTTCTCAGTTGGACATACGCCCATTCCATTTTCCAGGGATTCAAAATTTAGAATCGCATCTGAACCACGAATAGTGAGTTTGTCTTTTTCAATTTGCGCTGCTGTAGACATCGCAAGCTTTATAAAGAGAGGATTATTTGAGTCAGCAACATCAACACGGTTATCTTCACCGTAGATGACTTTAGGTATTAGACTGCTCATATTTTGTGCAAATACAGAAGTGCTAACTAAGACTGCACAAATAGCGACGAGTTGCTTTTTCATTAAATTCCCCTTTTGGTCTTGGCAACGTAAGTGCCCTATACATCCCCCAAATGGGCTCCTGTGTCACAAAAAACTGTATTAGCTGAAATAATTACAACTTTTGAGAGCTTAAAATTCATATAAATTTATTGAGATTGTAGATATTTCACGCTTTTAAACTAGTTTAACGAGGTTTTTACTAGTCTCAACTAACTTGGCGCTACCAACTTAACTAACAAGGATTTCATTATGAAAACGATCTTAACAACCCTATCTGCGCTCTTAATCACACTGAACATTGCTTATGCTAATGGCTTAACGGAAACAAGTTCATCAAGTGTTATAGGCCTCATGGCTCACTCACAAAATTCAAAGGAAGAGTGTGAACAGATCCTTAAGGATAGTGTTGAAAGACTGGAAAAAAGTGGAAAATTTATCGTAAGACGTAGCCACAGCTGCCAACTAGACCCAAGCGGTAGGACGACAGGGG
>CAXBMT010000092.1:0-9445 GCA_963976925.1 uncultured Bdellovibrionales bacterium | reverse complement strand
TCACTAAACTGGCAGAAATGGGCAAGCTCTAAGCTCGCTGGTGGCTGCCCTATCATTGCAGCTACTGTCGAATATGATGACCGCCCAGGAAAAATAAGAGACTACCTTCAACTACTTCAAGGCGAGATGATGAATACTTTTTCTAAGGCTGCCAAGATTGCCATAGACGAAGGTGAATTCGATAAAAATTTAGATACTGAACAGTTCGCATATGAGTTCTATGCCAATATGATGGCCTTTCATGTTTTCACAAGATTACTTAGAGACAGAACTGCCAAGCAGAAATATCAACACACTTTAGATCAACTCATTTCCAGAGCATCAATAAGTTAATCCAGGAGGATTAAATGAAAAATTTTGAAATGAATTTAATTACACTCAAAAAAGCACGAACGTTCGATTCAATAATGTCTATTGAATTTAATTTAGGAGGATCTATGAAGGATTTTTCAGTATTTATGTCAAAACTAGCACTTCATAATAAAGATTTTATTCAACAAAACCCGCCAAAAGCCTTAGACCTGGCAAAAAGAGGGCTTGTGCAATATGAAAAACTTATTGAGAGCCTAATTGATATTGCTCTTCCGGTTAAAGGCCATGCCTACAAACCATCAAAACTTGAAACTGATCTCATCAATGAACTTGAAAGAGATGCAGGTTAAGAGTTTACAGGTGAAGCTAAAGTAAAAAAACTTTTTACTTTAGCTTTTTACCATAAAGAAAACAGTGCGAAGTATGGTCATTGACCATGCCAACTGCTTGCATGAAAGCGTAACAAATTGTGGGTCCTACGAACTTAAATCCTTTTTTCTTAAGGGACTTGCTCATTAAAACGGATATTTCAGTTTGAGTTGGAATATCTTTTAGATTTTTAAATGAGTTCTTTATGGGTTTGTGATTCACAAACTGCCAAAGGTAGTCAGAAAAAGACTCACCTTCTTTATCCATAACAAGAAAGGCTTTAGCGTTTTCGATGAAAGCATTAATTTTCAATTTATTTCTAATGATACCGGGATCATTTAAAAGCTTTTCGATTTTTTTGGCTGAATAACGAGCCATCTTTTTAGGGTCGAAACAATCAAACGCCTCTCTGTAATTATCGCGCTTATTGAGCACCGTTTCCCAAGATAAGCCAGCCTGAGCACCCTCTAAGCAAAGCATCTCAAAAAGCTGTAAATCATCGAATACAGGTCTTCCCCATTCATAATCATGATAATCAAGGTATAGCTGGTTTTTGGGATTGGCCCAATCGCATCTAGAAGGCATAGTTTAGATTTTACGCATAAAAAAGTTCGAAGTATAGTCTGGCCATGCAAGAGCAAGATATTGATTACAATCCTACTCAGATGCGTTTTGGCGGAATTGCCAGACTAATGACGCCGAAAGTTTTAGATAAACTTTTCAACTCTCATGTTTTAATTGTGGGTATCGGCGGCGTAGGCTCGTGGGTGGCTGAGTCACTTGCGAGATCTGGAATTGGAAAGCTTACACTAGTAGACCTTGATGATATCTGCATAACTAATACAAATAGACAGCTTCATGCCATGAGCTCAACGATAGGAAAGCCTAAAGTTGAAGTGATGCGAGATCGTATTTTTGATATTGCTCCAGAGATCGAAGTTAGAGCTATTTTAGATTTTTTTAATCAATCTACGGCAAATGAAATTTTAGATGATAATTACTCTGTGATTATTGATTGTATTGATTCGTTAGATAATAAATGTCTTCTTATTGATCTTGTTAGAAAAAATAAAACACCATTAATCACAATTGGTGGAGCTGGTGGAAAACTTGATCCCTCCTTAATTAGAACAGGTGACCTCAATCAAACATCAAATGATACACTTTTAAAAAGAGTTCGAAGAACTCTTAAATATGACTACCATTATGAAAGAGGTCTTAAGACTCTTTGGGGCGTTCAAGCGGTTTATTCAATTGAAAGAGCTAAGTATGTTAACGAGCAAGGCGAAATTGAATTTGTTCCAGATGAAAAGAATCGTGGACTTAGCTGTGCCACCGGAATCGGAACAGCCAGCTGGCTAACCGGCAGCTTTGGCTTTACTGCTTCTGCTTTGGCCATTCAAACAATAACTAAAGATGTACATTGATATCCATACTCATAATCCAAAAGTAAGTAACAAAAGTATTGTTTCAATGGGACATTCAACAGCTCACTCTAAGTTTATGTTTAGTGCAGGTATTCACCCATGGCTTGCATCAGACTTTATAAAAAATTCAATCGAAGAAACACTAACTAAACTTGTTGATCATAAAAACTTCTTCGCCCTAGGTGAAATAGGCATTGATAATTCGAAGACTGAATCAAAAGACCTTCAGTTGGATCTTTTTGAAAAGCAAATTATCTTTGCTAAGAAAAAGAATATATCACTCCTTATTGTCCATTGTGTTCGTGCCTTAAATGAAGTTCTCAAGGTTATCAAAGACAATCATTATCAAGGAAGAATCATCTTTCATGATGCAAACTTTAATGAACAAGAAACAGATAGAATCGTTAATGGTGGGCACTACCTAAGTTTTGGAAAAAACCTATTTAAAGATCGATCTAAGGCAGCTCGAACAATAACTGTTGATAGAATAAGCCATTACTTTTTTGAAACTGATGACAGTGATAGAACGATTGAGGAGGTTTATTCTCAAGCTGCGACTCTTTTAAAGATCAACCAAGATGATTTGGAGAGGCAGATAGAGAAAAATTTTCAAAAGCTTAATAGCGAAAGAAAAGTAAGCCTGTAAAATTAAACAGTTAGCCTCATCGACCTATATTTCTCCCCTAAAAATTACGACAGCGAATGTAAAAAGCAGACACAAAAATAAAGGTTAGCAGGGTAACCAGTTAACCCAGAGGAATGGCCATCAACCCTCTCTTCTTCTCATGGTTCCCCAAACCTAAGAAATGATGGTCGTTCCTTTGTTTTATCTAATACGTTGTAAAATATCTTGAACTTGACCGCCTAAAGAATCAAAAGGAATTGTTGCTGCTGTTGGATCAAAGCATCTAGGTGCGTTTTCAGCGTTGGCATGAAACTTTGCCGAAAAGAAGTCATTCACTATTTCAATTCTCTTCTGTTTATCGACAACGTGAGTACTAAGCCATAGATCGACAATAGTAGCAGCACATACTCTTGGTTGAGTCTGTGAGAGCTTATCCCATAAAGTCTTATTCAGAGAAAATTGTTCTCTATCTGGCAGCTGCGTAGAGCGTCTAACAAGAAGAGTTGGAGATTTACAATCATCACTTTCTTGGACTTCAGTAGTGCAGTATTCACCACAGTCTCTCCATTTAAGAGAAGAACCTGTTAAATGCTTTTCCAGCCCATCAATATAAGTCGCAAAAGAAAGTGCCAATGGAGCTCTGGCTAAAGAAAGTTTTTTACTAAAATCTTTAAGCGGTTCTAAACAATCTGCATTTTCACTTAAAGGCCAGCGCTCTAACGTTTGTCTGTTAAGCGAATAAGGATGATAAATATCTTCAGATTCATTACAAACTAGACCCTCTGTAATATTCCAAGGTCTTTCCGGTAAAATTAGTCTGTTTGGAAGCGGAACATTTAAAGAGTCTATCGGTAACATTGGTCTGATATGCGGATTATTAATGATATCAGCAGGAGGACCTCCGCCCATACCAAGACCATCACCAGCTAGCGCCAGAGAAGTCGTAAAAAATAATATAAACAAGGCTTTATAGATCATTCATAATTACCGTTAAGACTTTATCGGTAAATACATATTAATTCTTTAATTTCAAAGAGATGGCAAACTGAGTAACTTAGAACAAACTCCTCAAGATATTTTGAATCAGGCACAACAGGCTATCCTGCGTGGTGATCTAAAAATGGCTGAAGAAGTAGTCTCAAGTTTGATATCTAAAAAAGGGTTATCCATTCAGCAAAAGCTAAAGCTTTCTCACGAACTTCAATGGCTTGGAATGCCTGTTCAGGCGATGAAGGTTCTTGGTAAAATTGCTGCACCTGCTGACTTTCACCTTCTTGCTCCAGAAGAATTTTGTCTTCAAATCAGAGCAATCTATATGCTTAATTTTCTTGGAGCAACTTACGTAGCGAAACGTCTACTAGAAAAAATAGAGGACCATCTAAAAGTCCAGAAAATCGACTTGGCCGGATATCACTTTTCAATGGAAACATATAAGGCTTTTATTCTTTATGAAAGTGCTCGCTACGATGAAGCTTTAGAGCTTTTTCAAACCATAGTTAAACAGTCTAAAGAGCCAGCGACTAAGATGTATTTAGAACTTCACTTAATGGTTTGTTATGAAGCTTGTGGCGAAACGAAAAAGGCTAAAGATTTAGCACTAGAAAATATTAAACACTTGAAGCCAGATAATGACACTCTTAAGGCAATGTACTTACAAAACCTAGCACGTATATCCATTTTGGAAGATGATCTTGATACTGGTCAAGAGTATATAAATGAGGCCTTAAGTTTATTTGGTATGGAAAAGAGAAATAAAGACCAAGCTTATGCCTTCTTATGGCAGGGAGTAATCAAGGGTAAGCAAGGAGACAGAGAAGAGTCAGCCAGACTTCTCAATATTGCCTGGGATGTGCTTCATCACCCACTCTCTCAACCTCAAGCTCAACTAACTGTTTTATACTGGAAAGAGAAATCTCAAATTGAACTCGACATTGCGTCTAAGCTTGCGACAAGAGCCCACTCTTGTATTCATAGTTTTTCTTATCTTCTTGGTAAACCAATTAACAACTCTCCTTATCCCCTGCATGCTCGTATTCAAAAAAATGCTCAGTTTAATAAGTCCCATGATTGTTGGTTGGTAACCAAAGAAGATATAACTCCTCAAGCCTATAATGAATTAGATTTAAACTCATTTGAACAAGTTTTAGATCTGTACTCTGGAGTAGAGAAAAACTCTGATCAAAGAGACACATATACTGAGATTCAAATCAGAGCGATGATTGCTGTTATAGGTTCTGGTCCAATCGGAATCCATGAATTTGCATTGATAGACTTTATCTACAGACAAGATTTTTGGGACTGGCAAAGTGGCAAGGAAAGGCTTAAAAAATTAGTACAATATTTAAGGAAAAAAGGCATTCCTTTAACAGTTCAAAATCAAATTCATAAGATAAATATTGATGAATTGAGAGTTAGTCCAATCATCCTACCAATGGCCTTAGATTTTCAAGATCATTACCATTTTGTTAAGGCACATACGAAGTCCTTCACTAGGCAAGAGCTAGAGCTCATTCTTGGCACAAAGAAAACTAATGCCAGCCTACTTTTAAAGGAGTGGTCCAAGCAAGGCATTCTTGAAGAGTCTAGTAAGGATGGTCTGAAGGTTATCTATAGTTTTATGAAATAATTACAGTATTTTGTTAGGATTCTGTTTAGTCTGTAAATATTGGCAATTATGGGTTCCATGCTTATGTATTTGTGGTAGATAACCACTAAATCAAATCTGGGAGCCATAGTGAAGTCATTAGTTATAGCAAGTCTATTATTATTTTCTATCAACGCTTTTGCATGCAAACAAGAAGCTCAATTTATAGCTCCATCAGTTGAGACTTCTTTTGAAAATCAAAAATGTGTTGCAACTGTCATTGAGTTTACTCACTACCAAGAGTCTATGGTTTGTCCTCTATGGCAAGAAGATGTGATTGACCAAGGCATATTAATAAAAAATACAACTGCTGAAGAGTGCTCAAAAATTAACCGTCTATCAGGATATTTAGTTAAAGATCATTTCACACATGACATCTTCCTGGACTAGTCGATTAAAAGGCCAGGAAGTTAAATGGTCATTTATCATCCTAGCCTATATTCTTTTACTTTTTCAGTCGGTACTCGATAACTCTAGAGGACCGATCTATCCTGAATTACTAGCTGACTTTCAAATTGATGCTGCTCGTGGATCCTGGATTTTTGCACTTGCTTCTTTGTCTGGACTAATTGCTAACCTTACAACCAGATGGTGGTTACCTAAAATTGAGGCGATTCACGGCACTCACATTGCCCTAGTTCTACTAACTATTTCCTCTTATTTATTTGGAATATCTCTTAACCATGGAACTTACCTTCTCGATATCTCATCTGTACTAATGGGCTTTGGTATGGGCATTGGCAATGTGACAATGAACATACTGATTGTGAGAGGTACAAAAGAGCAATTTAGAAGACAGTTCTTTTCAGGACTACACTCAGTCTATGGGGTTGGTTCATTATCAGCTCCGCTAATTTTAAATATCTTTCTAGCGAATCAAGGAACATGGAGTCTGTTCTTTCAATACTTATCAATTATTCCATTTTTAATTTTAGTGTGCTCGATCACTAATATTTCACGCTATCAACACGTTTCGCTTGATAAAAAAGTCGTTAAAGAAAAACTATCAGCTCCGGCAAAGCTTAATGAACGTCTTTTATATGGGTTTGTCTTTGGTTTCTATGTTGCTTCAGAAATCGTGGTTTCCACGAGACTAGTTCTGTACCTGACAACTGAGCATGGTATCTCAGTTGAACATTCAAGAACTGCACTCTCTTTATTTTTTCTTTTACTACTTTGCGGACGCTTCCTCTTCACAATACTTCCAATAAAGGGATCTAGTCAGAGATGGCTAATAGCTTCTTGCTGCATTTCTTTAATTCTTTATATAGCTTCTTTTGTAACAACGCCATTTATCTTGCCTATTTTGGGTCTATCTATGTCTATCTATTATCCTGTAGCAATGGACTGGTTATCCAAGAAATTTCCTACTGGATTTGATTGGATGACCGCTTCAGTTCAAACAAGTGTTAGTTTAATCTTGGTTCTCATGCATATTGGATTTGGTCACCTGAGCGACCTTTTGGGAATTGAGTACGCTATGGGACTTGTACCATTGTTCCAATTTATTTGCCTTCTATTGCTCTTAAAGCTAGGTAGGGCTAATTAATCGCTTGGTCACCTTAGAAACTAAAATAGCAGCCGCCAATCCGGAGGTAACCCACGCTAAAGATGCTAGGTTTGAATCATATAATGATGGCAAAGCGAAGACTTTGTTTAAAAGCATAAATAGCATAAAAATTAAGGCTGAGGCGGAGGATAAAACCCTATATTCATATTCAAAGATTACTTTTCTCTCGTAAGACTTAAGTGTCGTCAATGCGATCACAGTTGAAACAGATAAAAAGAAGGCTCCACAAAAAGCAGCGCATAGAGTTTCACCGTAGGCCATAAACACATGACCCAGGCCATGTTCTCCTATAAAGGGACCGACTCCAAATTGAGGACAGACACTAAGAGTTGCTAGACCTGCAGCACTTAAAGAAATGGCAAACTTTGGTAAAAGACCTTTAAGACTTGGATTAATTTTTCTTTCAATATGAGAAAATATTTTTTGCTGAAGCTTTGAATTAAGCCTATTTTCATCCTTAAGAAATTCTTTGTAATCATTACTCATTATTCGCTCTCTGTTTCAAGTAGAACTTTAAGACTTTGATTTGCTCTACTTAATAGCTTTCTAGCATTAACCACAGAAGTATCTAGTTTTTTGGCAATCTCATCAAATTCTAAACCCTCTTTGTATCTCATTAAGATAATCTCTCTATTTTTATCATCGAGTAACTTTAAATCGATCAATAAATCACGCCACATTTTCTCGAGTTCAGCTGCATGATCATCTATAAAGAGATTTTTCAATCTTTCCAAGTGCGTATAACCTCTCTGCCTTTTTCGATACGTATCCATCAGTAAATTTTTAGCAATTGTATAAATCCAAGCACTCACTGGATATTCACTTTTATAAGTACTCGCTCGCTCAAAAACTTTAACGAATGTTGTTTGGGCTAAATCCTCTGCTAGTTGGCGATCAGACTTTCTATGCAAATAATTAAAAACCTTATGACTATATCTTTCATATAATTGTTTAAAAGCTTCTTGGTTCGCATTTTTTATTTGAACCATTAAATCTTCAAGCAACTTCGCATCCTATACAGTACTACGTTTGAGCACTAAACTTTGTGACATTAAACTAAATCAAACTGGTTATAAACCGACTATAACTGTCTAATAAAACGTCAATTTTTACCTACTCGTTAATAATAACTGATAGTTACTAGTAATTCCTCTGTAAATACTAACTTTTTACTCTTTATCGTCGATAAGCCTAAGAGATCGATTTAGATTGAGGGCAGTTATGATGCGAAAATTATTAGTTTTATCACTTGCTTGTATAAGCATGACGGCATGGTCAGGACCTAGGGATCAGGCTATCAAACTTCATAATAGATTAACTGGTGTTCCCCCGACACCTGCCACATTAAATCAAATGGTTAATCTTATTAATGCGCAAGACTCAGTTGCAGCAGCAAGAGTCGCCTTGGATCGACCTGAATTTTATAATATTAAAGCGAAGAACTGGGTTAAAACCTGGACTAATGAAGCAAGAACAAATCGTGTCCCACTTAATGACTATGTCGCAACTGTTCTTGGAGTTATTCGTGATGAGCGTCCTTTTCACGAAATCTTAACTGCAGACATCCTCTATACCGGTCGTGCAGGACTAGCGAATGTCGATGATTATGAAGATAATGACAATGATCACTATGAAGATCTTGAAAGACTTAGAGTTGATCTAAAAGCAGACCTTGTTCCTAGAACTCAGTCTGCCATGAACAATATTGCGGCCACTGCTGGTGTTATTACAACGAGAGCTTCAGGTGAAGCATTTTTCAGTGCTGGTACCAATAGAAGAATGACTAGATTCTTATTTATTAACTTTCTATGCCATGACTTTGAAGCACTTCACGATCTTACAGTTCCAGATATTTATGTTCGCCGTGATGTTGAAAGAGATCCAGGCGGAGATTCACGAACATATAAAAACCAATGTGTAGGATGTCATGCTGGTCAAGACGCTCTTGGTGGCGCTTGGGCTTATTACGATTTCACAGGTAATCGTGTCGTTAATGCTAACAACTACTACCCGGACGGAAACGTTGTGACAGATGACTCATGGGTAAACCTTTGGACCATGGGACAAAACAGTTCACTAGGATGGGGCCCTATTACTTCAGGAAATGGAGCAAGAAGTTTTGGTCAGATGCTTACTCAAACACAAGCTTTTGGGAAGTGTATGGCACAACGATCTTTTGAAATGGCATGTACCCGCTCTCCGATGACAGATGAAGAGCGCGCGCTCGTTACAACACTTGGACAAGAATTCATGACAACTGATAATTATAATATGAAAACTTTGATAGCCAAAGTTGCTGTCAATTGCATGGGAGAATAATCGTGAAATTAAATAAACGAACACTCTCATTATCCGTAACTTCATTCTTACTAGCTGTAGTTCTTCTTAGCTTTAACCACTGCGGACTTGATAGTCTGACAAAAGTTAAAGTGAATAAAAAGAAGCTTAGCCTTACTGATGCCTCTAACGGAGTGCCTATCGGCGATGATATTGTAACC
>CAXBMT010000091.1:0-9664 GCA_963976925.1 uncultured Bdellovibrionales bacterium | reverse complement strand
TTTGAAACTCTTGCTATGGTTAATGCTGATGGCTCTCCTTTGGCAGCAGAAGCTAAATACACATATCCGCTAAAAGCAGGGGAAGAGAAGTCTGTCGCCGCAACAAAATCATTTATTGCATCACTTTATGCAAGTGCAAGCTTGATAGGTGAATATTCTCAAGATATCGAACTCCTTAATGCTCTACCATCGGCATATCAAACTTTAGAAAACAACAAACCAATTCCCTGGCAAAGGGTTATCGACCTCTTAAGCACAAGTGAAAAAACGATGATTGTTGGTAGAGGACTTGGGCTTTCAATTGCATTAGAAGCCTCTTTAAAACTGAAGGAAACTTGTCATATTCAGGCAGAAGCGTTCTCAGCAGCAGAAATCTTACACGGCCCTCAGGCTGTCATCGAAGATAAATATCCATTAATAATCTTTGCTCTAAGAGGCGAGTCACAAAAGGCGTTATTCGATTTAGGTCAAAAAATGAAAGATCGTGGAGCTCATGTAATAGTAATTAGTGACAAAGATAATGAGCTAACCGATTGTTTATATAAGCCAAGTAGTCATATAGATTTAGATCCAATTAACGCTATTCATCAGTTTTATATTACAGTTGAGGCTCTTGCTCTTGCTAAAGGTCTTAACCCTGACCAGCCTCGTTCACTGTCAAAAGTTACTTTAACAATCTAAATTATCAATAGATAAAAACTTTCTTGAATGTGTTAAAAGAGATAATCTTAGTCCAAGTTTTTATTCGAATTGCCCATTGCGCAAATATACCGGAGTCGCCTCATGGATTTTTATAAAGAGCTAGGCTTAGCTACTGAAAAACCAAATGCAAAAATATTTTTTAATGTTCCAAATAATCTTTTAATTGAAAAGTCTGTTCAAAAAGGACAAGGCCATCTAACTAAAGACGGCGCTTTAAGAGTTGTCACAGGAAAACACACCGGACGTTCAGCGCAAGATAAGTATGTTGTAAAATCTGCTTCAACGGAAAATACTATTTGGTGGGAAAATGCTCTACGTCCAATGACATCTGAGCACTTCGAAAAACTAAAACAAAAAGCAATTGCCTATTTAAATGAATCAGAACGTGATGTGTTTATTACAGAGCGCTCTGTTGGTGCAGAAGAAAAACATAATATTGGGACAAGAGTAGTTTCTACTCATCCTCACCATATTCTTTTTTCTAATCATATGTTCAGAGCTCCAATGGGCGGGATGAAGGACAATGCGTTTACAATCCTTCATGTTCCAGAAATGAAAATCGATCCAAGTGATTTTAACGTCAGAGCAGAGACCGTGATTACAACATGCTTTGATACAAGAGTAACAATCATCGTTGGATCACTATATGCCGGTGAGATTAAGAAAAGTATGTTCTCAATCATGAACTATGTCTTACCAGATAAAAAAGTACTTCCAATGCACTCAGGTGCAAGTCACCTACCTAACAAAGAAGTTTCGGTTTTCTTTGGCTTATCGGGCACGGGTAAAACAACGCTTTCGTGCGATGAAGGAACTCTTTTAATCGGTGATGATGAGCACGGCTTATCTGATGAGGGCGTTTTTAACTTCGAAGGTGGCTGCTACGCTAAAACGTATAAGCTTTCAAAAGAAACAGAGCCTGGTATTTATAAGGCCTCAACTCGCTTTGGCTCTCTTTTAGAAAATGTTGTTATGGATGAAAAAACTGGAGCAGTAGACTTCTTTGATAAGTCGATTGCAGAAAATGGTCGTTCATCATATCCACTTTCATTTATTGATGAACTAGAAAAAACATCTAAAGGTAATGTACCAAGCCATATTTTCTTTTTATCAGCAGATGCTTTTGGTGTTCTTCCTCCAGTTGCGAAGCTTACTAAAGAACAAGCAATGTTCTATTTCGTTTTAGGCTATACAGCGAAACTAGCTGGCACAGAGATTGGAGTTACAGAACCTCAAGCAGCTTTCTCTCCATGTTTTGGTGCACCTTTTATGCTTAGACATCCAAGTGTTTACGCTGAGCTTTTAGGCCACTACCTCGACAAGTACAAAACGAATGTATGGCTTATTAATACTGGATGGACCGGTGGAGCTTATGGAACAGGTGAACGATTCCCACTAGCAACTACTAGAACGATTATTCGTACTATTCAATCAAATGAGATGAATAACGTTGATACAACTCAAGAGCAAACATTTGGTTTCCATATTCCAACTCACGTTTCAGATATTCCTCAAAGTGTTCTTCACCCAGAGCAATCATGGGGAAATAAAGCAGAGTATGAGCAAAAGTCGAAAGAGCTTGCTGTTAGCTTTCACAATCAAATGCAAAAGTTTGGTGACTTTTATAAGACAAATATTAAAGGCGCACCTTTATTTCAGGCTTAAGAATGAACTGGCTTTGTAGTCTATTAATTATCCTTGTGGCTTCTTGTAAGCCACAAGTAAGTACAGAGAAGACAAAGCTTAATTTCCTTGCTTACACAACTGTTCCAAGTACTGATATTCAAAAAGCTCCCTTTGGAGGAATATCGGGCTTGGTTAGAGTTGAAAATAATCAGTACATGGCAATCAGTGATGACAGAAGTGAATATGCCCCGGCCAGAATGATCAAACTTGAAATTAACTATGCCGACCTCAAACTAACAGTTAAGCCACTTTCAAATATTTTTCTAAGAGATAATGGTGAGCTCTATAAGCCAAATAAAATTGATACTGAGGCGATAGCCATAAAAGATGACTCTTTCATCATCAGCTCGGAAGGCTCCTACAGAAAGAATTCAAGAACATCTCCTTTTATCAAGATTTTTAGTAAAACTGGTAATGTAAAAGATGTGATTGAATTTAATGAAGAAAGATACATTCCTCAAAAGTCTGGTGACATGACAAGAGGGGTACGCCCCAATCTCGGCTTTGAATCGTTATCAATTTCACCGTCAAAGAAGTTTTTGTTTTCAGTTACCGAGGCTGCCCTTAGACAAGATGCTCCTGATAATTACTATGATCAAAATATAGTCCGCCTCATGAGGTTTGACCTTGAAAATAAGAACAAAGTCACAGAATACGCGATCAAGCTAGATAATGTTTTCCACACCGAAGATGGTGTTGAGTATAACGGCAGTAACGGTATTTCGGATATATTAGCTTTGTCGGATAGAGAAATTTTATTCTTAGAAAGAGCATGGATTTCAAAGATTAAATCTCAAGTTGTAAAAATTTATAAAGTTAAAATAAGTCAAAATGCAACAGTTACTGATATCCCCCAACTTCCAAAAGACGTTAGGGTTTTAAAGAAAAAATTGATTTATGATTTTGAGATTTCTGAAAAGAAACCTGACAACTTAGAAGTTCTTTGCTTTGGACCAGAGATTAATGGAAAGAAAACTCTCATCGTCGCTTCAGATAATAACTTCTCTGAAAAACAAAAAAATCAATTTTACTTATTTGAAATTCTTTCTTTATAGAGAGCTTTTTGTCCGTCCCATTCAAGTAAAAAAGCATCTGTATTACCAACTTGTTGAACTTCATGGGTCCAAAGCCTTAGCCAATTCCAAACAACTCCCCCATGGCTTGATAGCGCTACCGCCTCGTAGCCAGCATTATAGAGTTCCTCGATCAGTTGGTTCACCCTAGTTCCAATACTTGAAGTATCTTCACGTCCAGGAAAGTTAAACTCCCTAAAGTTATCAATATTATACTTTTTCTTAACCTCAGAAATAGTCAAACCCTCAGCATCACCAAGACCTATCTCCCTTAAGCGCTTATCCGCCTCGACCTTACAAAACTGATATTCAAGTAAGCTTTTAGCAGTTTCCATTGCTCTATCTAGATCACTTGAGACTATGAGATCAAAGCTAATATGCGAGAGCCTTAAAGCTAGCTCTTTAGCCTGTGAAAGACCAAGATTGTTAAGAGGTATATTAGTGCTACCCTGCAAACGACCTTCAACATTCCAGTCTGTCTGCCCATGGCGAAAAATGACAATGTTCATAATAGTATTTTATGCTAAAGTTAACTTATGTTGTATCTCTATTTAAAAGCACTACATATTATTTTTGTTGTGACCTGGTTCGCAGGGCTTTTTTATATTGTCAGACTTTTTATTTACCACACTGAAGCTCAAGATCAACCTCATCAAGAACGTATTGCACTTTCTAATCAATTTAAGATTATGCAAAAACGTCTTTGGTATGGAATTACGTGGCCATCTGCTTTTCTTGTTCTTATCTTTGGCGGAAGTCTTTTAAAGGAATGGATGCCACTGAAAGATCACCCGTGGCTGATGGTTAAGCTTGGTTTTGTGACTGCACTTTATCTTTATCATATTCTGTGTGGACGAATTTTTAAAAATTTACAAAAAGATCAATTCACCATGAGTGCTACAAAACTAAGAATGTGGAATGAAGTTGCTACAGTTTTTCTCGTCGCTATCGTTTTCTTGGTTACGCTAAAAAGTGTTATCGATATGGTCTGGGGTATTGTGGGACTTATCATCTTTAGCTTGGTCTTACTGATAGCCATTAAGATCTATCGAAAGAAACGACTTTCTAAATCTTGAATTTGAATTTCAAACTCAGCACTCAACTTATCAAATTCTGGTACTAAGTCTTCTAGTTTTACAAAAGCCAGCTCAATATTGTCATTGAAATCACCAATTTTAGTCGATAATTCAACCATCTTGTCATTATCTTTCTCAACCTCTAGCTGATCAGTTAAGTCTTCAACTTTTGACTCTAACTCATCGATTAGATTTTCTAATTCTTCGATGTTTTTCTTAACTGGGTTTACAACTTTTGCCCGCTCGTTCATGAGTTGTGCTCGAAGATGTTTGTAATCCTTTTGAGAAAGCTTCGGTTTTTGTTGATTATTTTTACTCTCTTCTTCACCCCATCCAATTTTCTCTAGGAAGTCTTCATAGTTTCCATGAAAAAACTCTGCTCCATCTTGATGAAAAACAATAAACTTATTACAGAGCTTTCTTAAAATCATTTCAGAGTGAGTCACAATAGCAACAGCTCCTTCGAATTTTTTAAGGCTCGTCGTCATAGAATCAATCGACTCTACATCGAGGTGATTGGTCGGCTCATCGAGAAGCAAAAGGTTCGTTTTATTAGCAATAAGTTTTCCCAGCATGACTCGAGACTTTTCTCCACCTGATAAAACTTTTATACTTTTCTTGGCAGCATCCCCCTCAAACATCATCGCTCCACAAATCCCTCTCACTAATGTCATTGAGAGATCGGTATTGGCCGATTGTACTTCAGACTCAGGGGTCATTTTAGGATCAAGTCTTTCAATATTCGTTTGGCCAAAATGTCCTAAAACGGTAGCGTTGTGTTTTTTTATTTCACCACGAACAGGATTAAGCTCTCCTGCCATCAAATTCATTAAAGTTGATTTGCCCTTACCGTTTTTTCCAATAATGCCTAATCGATCACCTTTCGCTAACGAAAAATCAAGATTATTAAATAGTAGATTGTCATCAGTATAACCAAAGCTTAAATCAGTCCCCTGCATGATAACTTTGCCAGGCATATCAGAAAACTGAAAACGAAGATTGATATCGCTTTCGCTCTCAAGTTTATCCATCACTTCCATTTTCTCAAGAGCCTTAAGTCTACTTTGTGCTTGAGCTGCCTTTGAAGCTTTGGCCCTAAACTTATCTACAAACTCCGTCATATGTTGCATTTTCTTTTCTTGATTGATTCTAGTCTGTTCATAGATCTCTTCATCAGCTGCAACAATTTCATAATACTCTTGGCACTTACCAGCTACTTTGCGTAGACGTTGCCTTGAAATCCCCATGGTATGAGTCGCGACACCATCAAGAAAATCTCTATCATGGGAAATCAACATAACTTCGCCGGGGAATTGGTTGAGAAATTTTTTGAGCCATCTCATACTTACGATATCGAGATAGTTTGTTGGTTCATCCAATAATAAAAGTTGAGGCTCTTGCAACAGCACTTTGCCCAAATTAATACGAATTTGGTATCCGCCAGAGAACTCATTCGGATTTCGCTCCATGTCATCAGCCGTGAACCCAAGACCAAAGAGGATTTTCTCAACCCGATAATTATCAAATTGCTGGTCTTGTGGAAGCACCTGAATACACTCTTTCATGACAGTATTTTCAGTGAATTTAAGGTGCTGCTTGAGGCTTCCGATGGTGTAACCCTTTGGAATTGAGATAGTTCCACTGTCAGGGAGCTCTTCCTGTAGGATCAACTTAAAGAGTGTTGATTTACCTGATCCATTTCTCCCCACCAAGCAAATACGCTCCCTTGGGTTAATAGAGAAGGTGGCTTCTTTAAATAGAGTTCTATCGCCATATTCCTTCGAAATTGATTGAACCTGAATCACTAAATCCCCATGGTAAAAGCGCTATAAAAAAAGTATGATCCGAAAAACTTTTTACACTATTCATCCCTCCAGGACCAGCCTAGGAAATTTCAATGACTCAAACTTATCAGAAACTAAAAAACATCGCCGTTGTGGCCCACGTTGACCACGGTAAAACGACAATGGTTGATGAACTCTTAAAACAATCAGGCACTTTTGGCGAACGCGAACAAGTTGCTGAAAGAGTTATGGATTCTGGTGACATTGAAAGAGAGCGCGGTATTACAATTACTGCAAAAAACTGTGCTTTTAAGTGGAAAGACGTAAAAATTAATCTTCTCGATACTCCAGGTCACGCCGACTTTGGTGGCGAAGTTGAAAGATCATTAATGATGGTAGATGGCGTACTTCTTTTAGTTGATGCCGCTGAAGGACCACTTCCACAAACACGATTTGTTTTAACTAAAGCTATGCAAAAAGGAATTAAGATTGCTGTTATTATTAACAAAGTTGATCGTCCTGATGAGCGTATTGATGAAGTTAAAAATGAAATCGAAGACTTATTCCTAGAGCTTGCAGATATCTTAGAACTTCCAGATTTTGATATCGATATTCCATTCTTCTATGCTTCTGGTAAAAATGGCTGGGCAAGTAATGAGCAGGGCGTTGAAAAAGAGAATCTTGTAGACCTTCTTGATTTCATGATCTCTGACTTTTACCCACAACCACAAATTTCAGAAGGCCCAAATCTTCAACTACTTGTTACAAATCTTTCATACTCTGCTTATCTTGGCTCACTTTTCATTGGCAGAATTCAACGTGGAACGATTAAGAAAAATCAACAATTCACACAAATGGCAGAAGGCGATAAAAAGAAAAACTTCAAAGTCTCTGCTATTCAAATGTTTGATAAGCTTGGCTTTGTCGATGTTGATGAAGCTTCAGCTGGTGAGATCGTTATTGTTGCTGGACTCGATGAACCTAAAATTGGTGACACTATTGTTAGTCCAACAGCACTAGACGCCCTACCAAGACTTACAGTTGAGCCACCAACGGTTGCCGTTAACGTTTCCGTAAGTACATCCCCACTTTCAGGTAAAGACGGTGATTACCTTACTAGCCGTAAGCTTGAAGAGTTTTTAGTTGATGCTTGTAGAACAAACGTTGCTCTTAAGTATGAAGGTACTGACGATCCTAAGGTTTATAAGCTTAAGGGACGTGGTGAACTTCAACTTGCTATCGTTTTTGAAGAGCTTCGTCGTAAAGGTTTTGAACTTATGGTTTCAAGACCAGAAGTTCTATTCAAAGAAGACGAAAGTGGCGAAAAGCTTGAACCATATGAAAAGGTTGTTCTTGATATTCCAAATGATTCAACTGGAGCTATTACTGAAAAACTAGCTATCAGAAAAGGTCGTATGGAAGCCATGACTCCACTTGGAGACACTCGTACACGTATGGTGTTCCTTGTTCCTTCTCGTGGCCTCATTGGTTACCGTGGTGTTTTCTTAACTGATACTCGCGGAGAAGGACTTATGAGTTCTGAATTCATGGGCTATCAGCCATACGCAGGTGATATGTTGGCTCGTAACAACGGCGCTATTATCTCAGATCAATCAGGTAAAGCTACAGCTTATGCACTCTTTAACCTTCTTGGTTCTGGTAAACAGTTCATCTCTCCTGGTGAGCAAGTTTATGAGGGTATGGTTATCGGTGAGCATACACGCTCGAATGATCTTGTTGTTAACTGTTGTCGTGAAAAGCAGCTAACGAACGTTAGAACTGCTGGTAAAGACGAAAACATGGTCTTTCCAACAATTCCGAATAGAACGCTTGAATGGGCACTTGATTGGATTGATAATGATGAGTGGGTTGAAGTAACTCCACTAAACATTAGAGTTCGTAAGAAGGTCCTTCAGTCGAATTTAAGATCTGTTAGAAGGAAATAATTAAAAATGAAAAGCCCCTCAATCGAGGGGCTTTTTTATACTCATATAAATTTCTGGATGACCTTGCTCTTCACCCTCACCAGTAATCTCAAAGCCAATTTTCTTATAGACTTTGATTCCACGCGGGTTATTCTTAAATACGCTCAATGTAATTTCGTTAATATCTAAGTTTGAAAATGCGTATTGAATAGCTAATCTCATAGCCTCAGTACCGTAGCCTTGATCAAAGAACCTTGAACCTAAGCCAATACGAATATTTGATTTACCATCTTGAATCTCATTTAAAACAACTTCACCAACAAATAGATCATCATGAATTCTTAGTATGGCAAAGTCTGCCCTGTTTTTCTTTTCACTTAATAAAGAAAGCCAATTTCGAAGTTCATCAGGATTATATTCTTCAAACTCTTCGTATGGTTCTGTTGTTTGACTAACGATGGGATCATTGACGTATTCAAGGTAAGGATCAAAATGTTCTAAGCTTAATTGAACAAGTTTAACTTTCTGGCCTAGAATCATTTAAAGCTCCGTATACTTCTTTGCTAAGCCTTTAGCTTTTTCTATAGGATACTTCTCTTCATTTATCTTCGTTTTTCTAGCAATGGCTGAATCTAAATCAATACCTAATTTATCTGCCATACGAATCGAATAGAGAATCACATCTGAGATCTCTTCACCAGCACGAACCTTAAGCTCTTCATTTGGATTAGCGGCTTGCTCAAGACTTAACCATTGAAAGAGTTCAACTAACTCACCAGCTTCAACAGAAAGTGCCATGGAGAGATTTTTTGGGTTATGAAACTGCTCCCAATCCCGATCTCCTGCAAAACCTCTTAAATAATCACGCCATTTTTGAAACTCAGACATTTCTAATCGCCTCTACAATATTATTAGTAGCATCATTTTTCAGAGTACTTATATTTGAGTCTTGAACAGCTAGCTCCATGAGGGAGACCTGTTTGAACTCGTCTTCTGTAAATATTTTTGATCCTAATTTATCTCTCGCCTCACAGGCGTTATGCCACTGCTCATTAAATTGGGCAATTTTAAGTGGGACAAAGACAGATGGCTTACCTAGAGCAATAAGCTCACAAACAGTTCCTGCTCCGGCTCTAGAAATGACAAGTGAAGCTGACTTATAAAGATCAATCATCCCCTCACCTAAGAATCCAAAAGATCGATAATCATCATCATTAAACTTTTCAAAGTCTTTTACAAACTGTGCACCAACCTGATGAAAGACAAAGTATTTTCTTTTAAGTTCAACAATCTCTTTTGAAACGGCTTCATTTAATAAAAGAGAGCCATTCCCCCCACCAGTCACAAACAGAATAGGCTTTTTAATGTCAGCGATACTAACTCCGGCAATCACTTTGACTCTGATTTTTGCATCATAA
>CAXBMT010000090.1:0-9684 GCA_963976925.1 uncultured Bdellovibrionales bacterium | reverse complement strand
TTGCTGAGAACTTTTCACCTCGGTGGATGACAAGGTCAGTGGCGCGTGAAGTCTTCTACAATGATGACAAGTTAAGCGAAGAAGTCGTAGATCGATATCATGCAATGCTAATGCTTGATGGGGCGAGAAAAAGATATATGAATGTCTTTAGTGCAATCAATAAATTTGCCAATCAAGAACCTGTAGGAATTGAGAAACTCAAATCACCTACTTTATTAATTTGGGGTGATCGCGATCAGTGGATTAATCCAAACCAAATAGAACTTTGGAAGAAAGATATAACAGGAGTTCAGTCTATTATCCTTAAAGATGTTGGACATGCTCCTCAGGAAGAAGCGCCTTCACAAAGTTTAGAGTCTGCCAAAAGTTTTATTCTAACTCATTCAAGATAATTAGAACTGCGCTCAGCAGCCTGAACCAGACTTTGAAAAGCACCACCAGCGTTTTCAAGCACGCGCCTTTCTCCTTGCTCGACTAGCTCACCGTTCTTGAAAACAAGTATACGGTCACAGATTTCCAATGTATGGAGCCTGTGGGCAATGATCAGACAAGTACGTCCCTTCATGACGACTTTTAGCGCATCTTGAATCACTTTCTCATAGGCCGGATCAACGTTAGCAGTTGCTTCATCTAAGACAAGTAAAGCCGGATCTCGCAGCAAAATTCGCGTCAATGAAACGAGTTGTTTCTCACCTGTTGAAAGATTAGCACCATTATCTAGGATTAATGAGTCGAGATTGATACCAGCAGCTTTCATGACTTTACTAAGTCCAGTTAATTGAACTGCACGATCAATAGTTTCTTCACTAAATTCTTCTTCAAGAGTTAAATTAGTTCGAAGAGAACCTCTAAAGAGAATAGTTTCCTGTGAAACAAAGCCAATGGATCTGCGTAAAAAGGATCTTTTATATTTTTCCAGCGGACGATCATCAATGGTAATAGAGCCCTTCTGATAATTGTAAAGCCTAGATAATAATGAAACGGTTGTTGTTTTACCTGAGCCAGTAGTACCAACAAGACCTACACATTCACCTGCCTCTAGCTTAAATGAAACATCTTTTAAAACCCAATTCTCTTTAGCATACGCCATAGAGACATTTTTAAACTCAACCTCTCCATGAAGTGAGACATCTTCTATGTCGCCATCTTTTCCAAGGGTTTTACTTTCGGTTGCCTCTTGCAAGAAGACTGAAACACGCTCAGAGTTTGTAAGAGCTTGTTGAATGAGGTGAATCTCTCTTGCTAGCATCTGCATTGGGTTAAAGAAACGATCTGCGTACCTTATGAAGGCAGTAAAAACTCCAACTCCTAGAACACCGGCAAGAATTTGATTACCGGCATACCAAACTAGGGCAACAAAAGGCAGAGAGCAGAAAAATGAGATTAGAGGTCTTGACCATGAATAAAGACGATTAGCCTTTAAGTGAGCGCCTAAATATTGATCTACAGAATCATCGTAGCGATCCTGACTCCACTTTTCTAAACCAAAAGAGCGAATAACGGGAACACCGCTTAGAAATTCAGCTAGTCTTGCATTAAGCATGGCCGATAATCTCGACATATCACGATTAACCACACGAACTTTATTTCTAGTCATAAACACAAGGGCAATTGCCGGAACCATAGCAAGAAGTGATACGATACCAAGCTTCCAATTTGAGATCATCATACCTGCAGCGGCAATACCGGCCAGCATGACAGCAGCAAATAACCTTCCTAGCACTGCCGAGAAAAAGTCCTCAATAGCTTCCACGTCATGAGTAACCCTTGTCATAATTCGACCTTGAGGCTGACGATCATAATAACTAACCGGTAAAAGCTGAAGATGATCAAAGAGGCTTTGTCTAATAGATAGAACAGTTTTAGCAGCGCAATCGGCCAGAGTCGTTCTTCCCCACCAACTGGTAATGACACTTAGAGTTTCTAATAGAAAAATTCCTAAGGCCCACAAAGAAGCTTTATCCCAATCCTTAGGCAGCAAGCCTTCTTCAACAAAGTAGCCTGTCCAACGAGCGGAGATAATCGCAACAAGCGAAGATAGAAAAACTAAAAAGAAGGCAAAGAAATAGCGTACTCTTTGTTCCTTGGAGTAACCCAACAAAAAGATCAATGACTTTAGGTCATTAACGCCAGCTTTTTTTAAATTACTTTCATCTTGTTCATCAGCTTTTAAATAACTCATTGAACCACCTCATCAAGATGAATGATTCGATCACAATACTTAAGAGTCGACTCACGGTGGGCAACCCAAACAGCAGTTAAGCCCTTAAGCTCTTTGTTTAAGCGATTAAGAATTTTCTCTTCAGTAACCGTATCCACAGCAGATAGACA
This sequence comes from uncultured Bdellovibrionales bacterium, assembly GCA_963976925.1. Taxonomy (GTDB): domain Bacteria; phylum Bdellovibrionota; class Bacteriovoracia; order Bacteriovoracales; family Bacteriovoracaceae; genus UBA4207. Next base: position 7,353 of record CAXBMT010000090.1, on the reverse strand, counting down.
GTCATCCATAAAAAGGACTCTTGGCTTTCGGGCCAAAGCTCTGGCTAGAGTCAGTCTTTGTTTTTGACCACCTGACAAGTTAATCCCCCACTCACCTAGTGGTGTTTCGAGTTGTTTTTCAAAACCACGAATATCCTCGTCAAGTCCTGCAACCCATAGCACGTGCCAAAGTTCCTCTTCACTTAAAGAGATATCCATTTGAATATTTTGGCTAATCGTCTCAGCAAATAGAAATGGTTTTTGGGGAACAACGCTTATGGAAGATCTTATGTCTGCATGATCAAAATAATCATAGCCTTGATTTAAAAAACTAACTTCACCCGACTGAATATTGCGCTCAAGTCCTGACATAATATTGATTAATGTCGTTTTGCCTGTACCAATAGGACCTACGATTCCAAGCTTCTCGCCTTTTTTAAGATTTAAATCAAAACCTTTAATAATAGCGTGGTGAGACTTTGGGTAACGAAAGGTAATATTTTTCAGAGATATAATAGTATCACTTAGCTCTTCAGGTACTTTTTCACCGTCCCTAATAAGATGTTCCTCTTGATCATGCAAATAAACAGTCATTAAGCGCTGTAAAGACGAAACACCTTTTCTCCACTCTGAAATAATAAACCCAAGCTCAAAGAGTGGATCTTGAATAAGAAAGATCAAAGATTGCATAGCGAGAAAGTCACCAAGAGATAAAACACCATCAAAGTAATACTTAAGACCTAGAGTAAACAGAACTGCGTACGAAACAAGAGAAGTAAAACCAAATGCTGGAATGAAAAGCAGCGATGTTTTCACGGCGTTGAGTCTTAAGCTTTTATAAGTTTCAGCGGCATCTTCTAGTTTACTCTTCCAAAAACCACCGGTCTGAGTCATTCGTTGTAAGCGGATAGTTGATATGACTTGTGATGAAAGATCATTAAACACTGAAAGAAAGTCCTGCGCTTTAATATAGCGAGAGATTTCACGTTCAGAGAGCCACTTAATAGCAGGAGGTAAAAATAAAAGAGTACCAAGAGCAACTAGGGTTAGCTCGACATGAATCTCAAGCATGGCCCATATGGTGAAAATGCCTAAGAATACAACATCGGTGATCGCCACCATAGTGAAGCCAAAAATAAATCTTGCTGATGAAACATCACTTGTTGAAGCATTCATCATTGGACCCTTAGTAAAAAGAGTCTGAAGATCGTTTTCACCAAAGTACTTAGCATGTCGCCAAATTTTTCTTTTAAGTTCCGCTGAAGCAAAATGGGTTTGCCTAGCAAACGTCATTCGCCATCCCCATCGTCCTAAAAAAACTACGATACGAATAATAAGTAGGAAGATAATTAATCGAGAAAAAGTCGCTTCTGTATTAGCTCCGACAAGCCATTGTGGCAGTGGATCCTTGGTAAAAAAATCAAGCGACCAACCAATACTTCTAGAACTCAAAACCTGCATGAAGTTGGTGATAACCACAGCGATAAGACCAAGCACGTACATAAGCCAGCGCTTAGATACAAATTCGCGCCAAAAAGCATACGCTGCTTTTCTTTTTACTTTATTAGGTTCAAAAAACCATTCGGGATTATCAGAATCTAAAGTCGAATGTGGGGATTCTCCATCGGCCGCCATAGCCGATAATGGTAACGAAACTAGAGTACTCTGGCTATGAGATCTGTGTGATGATCCAGCTTCGAAGTTCAGACAAATAATCACTAATCATTGGTAATTCCTTAGCAACTCCATCAATCATCAACGAAACATCTTTAGCTGTATAGTCGATCCCTTTAAACGCACTGCTAAGTAATTCAATCATTTCAGGGTGCAAGGAATCTGAGAAGATAGTAGCGCCTAAAATAACTCCCTTATGCACATCCAAGTGAATGTCCATACCACCCCAACCAAAACGTGCGCTCAAATGGTGATTAAACTTTGGAGTCTCACCAAAGCGCCACTTCCAATCTTTTAGATTTTGGTAGTAGTCATTAAGCGGCTTAATGGTTTTTAACCAAGCATCATCAAGATGTTCAATCTTGCACTCTTGTTGATAGTGATCAAAGAATTCTTGCACAATATTTTGGCAAAGATCTTCATGAGTAAGCTTTGGATTAAATTCCGTTAAATTAGCAACTCTTGATCGAACTGATTTGACGCCTTTGCTGACAAGCTTTTTCTCATCAGGATTAAGATAATTAGCAAGCTTTCCTAGATTGGCATTAATTAAAAGTGTTCCGTGGTGAAAACTTCTATCTTTTGCTTCTTTAAAGGCGGAACCTGAAATTTTTCTAGGCCCATCAGGTAGGTCGACTAAAATATCATTGCGACCACTAGCATAGGCGTTGATATCAAATTTTTTAATAGCATTCGTGATAATTTTATTATTAACCTGCTTATCGTATTGGGCCTTACCATTCATGAAAGTGAAATTTGTATTTCCAAGATCATGAAAAACAGCACCGCCGCCACTTTGCCGACGACTTAAGATGACATTATCCTCTTCCATTCTTTTTGTATTACATTCAATCCATGGATTTTGAAAACGTCCAATCACAACAGTTTCTTGGTTACGCCAAAGGTATAGAACTGCTGTCTCGGGATCCATATCGCGAAAGATCCAATCCTCGGTTGCTAAGTTGAACCAAGGATTGTGAGTATCTGAAAAAAGAACGCGGATATTTTTTGTTGTCATGAAAGGGATGATAACCCTAGCTATTCTATTGGTCTATCGTGGTCTTCATTTTTAAAAGACCTGCCTTAGCAGTTAAGAGAAATGATGGAGCTGAAGCACCTTCAATTGTCTTTACGCCTGGGATACAGACTCCCTCTTTGAATTTAAAATCTATATTTTTAAGAATTGTAGAGGTTTTAACCCTTACAAAGGCATCGTCAAAGTTAATAAATAGCGGCTTAATCAGTTCGTCCTTTTCGCGGCGCAAGTGAAGATCAATAGCATCAACTAGACGTGGATGAACTAAGTTCATGTCCCCTTCAACCAGTCCGATAAAGCCTAAGATTTTAAAACGGTCTTTAACAAGATCTTTTACTTTAGACATGTCTTTTAAACTTTCAGCATCTTCAAATGAAATTCTTGAGCCATGTTTTAATCGTACAAACTCAATTTCTTCCATGGCAGAGCCTGGCTCACCAGGTGTATTCATCATCACAGTCACACCATTTTCTTCATCAAGAGCAAATAGTTTCACGGCAAGTTTGCCTTTATGTCTAACGAATTGAAGCTTTCTAATCTGCTCGACCACCACCCAAACTTCTGGATCAAATGGCTCTCCCAATAAATTTTCAAATGATGAAATTAGTGCTTTTAGATCTTTTTGAACAAACTCATACTCGCCAATTTGCGCCATAAAACGAAGCACGTACATGACCATACTTAGCCCATCACCAATAGCGAACTCATCACTGATATTTCTCGATAGCTTAAAGAGAACTCTAGCGACTTCCTCTTGATTTTCAAGTGAAAGTGATCCGTTAAGAATTACAGATTGATCCTCTTGTGGAGTTTGCTGCGCTGGCAAACGATGACTATTAAAACCATCCCTATCTCCATTAGGAGTCGATCCCACAAGAAATGAGAAAAAGATAAAAATGGGTAATAAATAACGCATGAGTCCCCCTGACCTAAGTCTTAAAAACCCGACGGCCGTCAAAATACTAGACGGCCATTAAAGGCTTAAAACGTGTTTGAGAGCGATTTAAACCTTTTTAATGATTCTTAGGGTTTAATAGAGCAAAAGTAGTGCCAAAGGGCATTTATTCAAGCGTATATTCGGCGTCAATTCCATCGACTTGATCAATCAGAGCATCGTCATCAAAAGATGGATTGTCTTCGATTTCAAGCTCGCGATCGACTCTGTACTCATTCTCAACAGCTGAGCCATCACCACGACGAGTTCTTTTTTTACGGCGAGTTTTACTCTCAGCACTTCCACCGTCTTCAGCCCTTCTCATTTTTTCTTCGATGGTTAACTCTTCTTCGCCGTCATCACTTGAGTCTGATTTTTTTGCGCCAGACTTCTTATCTTTTTCCCATGAAAAAGAATCTTCAAGTTCTTCTTCTAATTGTTCTGGTGTTAAGAATTTTGCTATTTTTAACTTCTTTAAAATGCTATCAATAGTTTCCTCAGCAAATTCAGAAAGCTTCTTATCTTTAAACGATTGATAATAGCGATTAGGACTTGGAAGCATCATGGCCAAGAAGGCTGACTCTTTGGCACTAAGTTGACTAGCTGATTTTCCAAAATAGTGTTTAGCTGCGGCATCGATACCGTAGATACCAGGTCCAAACTCGACAATATTCAAATAGACTTCAAGAATTTTATCCTTTGAAAGTTTATTATCCATTGTATGAGCTATCACTGCTTCTCTAGCTTTACGTACAAAACTATAGTCTGGAGATAAGTAGAGATTTTTTGCTAGCTGTTGCGTGATAGTACTGGCACCGCGAGGTTTTTTCCCATCTTTAATAGAGTCCTCAAGAGCTTTTTGAATTTGTGCCCAATCGACTCCTTCGTGCTCATAGAAGGCCCAGTCTTCGCTTATGACAATCGCTTGTTGAGTTATCTTTGCGATATTTTTTAAAGGAACCCAGTTCTTCGGTTTTTTATCAATTTGGCTATACTCAGCTTTTCCGTCAACAATCTTGATTGAGACAAAACCATCTTTTAAGTTTTCGATATCTTTATGCGGAATTGCTAAAAAATAAAAAGCAACCAATGCCACAATAACGACATCGAGAACGAGTGAAAAAATCAGGATCTTCTTTTTCTTAGGACTCACATTACCTCCACAGCAGACCTCATTTTAAGAGGTTGCTGCTGCTGGTGCAAGTCTTAATCTGTGACGACGATATCGTTACATTTATATTCTTCTAAAAGCTCTTGGATACGAGTCGCTTTAGTACGATCAGTAATGACTTCTACCATGGCGCGGCCTAGGCGATCACCACGCTCAAGTAAGCGCATAGCATCAGAATCGACTGGGCGTCCGGCAAGAAAGTCTTGTGCCCAAACACTTGAGATAAAGTGTTCACGAATTCGCTCGAATTTTGAACGTACACCATGAATCCCTGCACGATCTCCAGTCCAGCTTAAAAATAGACGTGGTGTTGATGTGTGAAATAACTCTTTATTGGTCACGACGAAGTCATGCCCTTGTTGCGCTAAACTTTGTGCAAGCTTCCACTCACGTCTGGCCGGTAAGGCATTTTGACAAGACTGCAGGCGCTCAAGCTCACTTAGATCACTAGCTGCAATAACTTTCCCATCATCAAGGTGGTCATCTGAGAAATCTCTAAAGTCTTTTCTGAAGTTTTTAAGTGATTTGAGAGATCCTCCAGCTGTGAACTTTAAGAACTCGTCGCCCCACTTACCATAAATTTGCTCAACGATATTGTCGTAATCTGAAAGGATTGAAACGATATTTTCAGTACCATCATCACGACCAGTGAAGTCTCTAGTACTTGTCATACGCTTTAGCTTTTCTGCAACGATGGTGGCTTTCTTTTGATTCTCAGTCACCACAACGAGTGAGTCATTCATGCTTTTTTCTACTGCAGCAATGAAGTCTTTAACTGTAACACCATCAATTTGAGAAGCTAGCCATGCTTCATTTTTTTGAGTTCTAGCTTTTTCTACAGATGTTTTAAGTCTGTCTAAATGGAAAAGTAGAATTGATCTCACTCCGTCGCGGTAATCTTTTACTGCCATTGAATAAAGCTCAGCAAACTCAGGAGTTTCAGTATTGTATTTAGCAATCTCAGCTAAGGCCATATTATCAAGGAAAGTCGCTTCAGATAGACCTCTGCTCATATAGTCTTTCAATTGAACTTCTAGTGTCTCTCTAAGATTAGACATCGCTAAAAGAACCTGAAGCTTTCTGGTATTAGCAGGACCTGCACCTTCATCACTTAGATCACTAGATAGTGCCGCAATAGCATCAGTTAAAGACTTTTTAAAAGCAACTGAGTCACCTAGGCTTTGAGCAAAATAAGCTTCTTTGGCTTTTTCGACCGCTTCACGAAAATTCTTTTGTTGAGTAGCAATCGACTTATTAATACTTTCTAGTTGGGTGCGAATAGGCGCTAAGACTTGAGTGTCGTCAAAATGAGATTGAGTGACGACGTCCATAAAGCCTGAGTTTTCGATATCAATTCTAATGTCGTAAAAAGCACAGTTAAGCTTGATAAAGCTTTGACGATCACTCGCTTTTTCAAAGTTAAATCTCTTATCAAAGAGAGAATGGATTAGATTAAGGATTGATGACATCGCGATGCCACCGGCAGACAGTACAAGGCCGTTTGAGTTTGGAACGAGAAGACCTAGCTGTGAAAAACGCATAATAACGTCGGCCGAGTTTTGTAAGAAGCTTTTATCTTGAAAATTACAACGACCTCTTAAAAAGATATCATTAATATTCTGAACAACGTCACCTAGTTGTTGTCCATTAATAGAGGCCGGAACTGCTGTACCTGTTTCAACACCAGCAGTTTCAAGTTCAGTTTGAATGGCCGTAGCACCATTAAAGAGTTCATCAAGTCTCGTCGGATCTTCTTCGCCGCAGCTATCGCGAAAGAGAGCTTTTAGATTTGCAATCTTTTCAACAATATCTGCGTATTGCTTTGAAACCATTGGACAAGATTCTGGTCGAGCTGCCTTACGAAGGTTTCGCCCAAATATTTCTTGCAGCACAGTTGCATCACTGGCGGGAAGACTTGGTAGACTCACGCTTTGGCGAGCTTGTCTCATCTGATCTAGAGGATCACTAGCGAAAGTGTTTAAAGATAAACACAAAACAGAAATTACAACGCCACTACGAAACATAGAACTCTCCTAAAATATAAGTGAAAGCATTACAACGCATCGCAAGATTTTTCTCAAGATAGAGTGTAATTATGTATATTTACAACTTATTGAATTTAGATAGAGATTAGCGGTGGCTAAGAACTGAACAATTTATCTTTAGGGCTGGCGAAGTGAACTTATTCATCGGTTTGACTCGAATTTGTAAGTTACCAAATGGGTATTGGATGGTCATCGAGGCTTGTTTAGGCTGGGGAGCAATGAAAGTGGCCTGGTCTAATTGCTCTTTTCTTTGAGAAAAGTTAACCAGTTCACAGTAGCTCAACTGATATTTTCTTTTATCAATCTCTTGGTGATAGCAAGTTAGCTGCAAAAGAGATGAGTCATTAAATCCTAAAATACTGGCTAAGGATTGATTAAATTCATGTGGAGACTTTTCATGAGCTTCACATAGAGTTTCATGAATCACTTGAATAACTCTAAAGTAATGCTCGTAGAGTAACTCTTGATCGACCTGTTCTAAAGCCCCAGGTAAAACCGGAAGCTCGGCTTCAAG
>CAXBMT010000089.1:0-9728 GCA_963976925.1 uncultured Bdellovibrionales bacterium | reverse complement strand
TTTAAGCGGAATATTTAAACTGTTTGCTAGCGTCGTAATGGTCTCACCTATATGCCACCAAATCGTTTTCAAACGATCAAGCTCCATAAGGTTTCCCCATTGAAAAACATGAAAACCAAGAATATCAAGTTTGTCGGTCTTGGAGCGATCCATTGTAAGCCAAGACTCATCTTCTACCCCAAACGGAGTAATAGCGTCCCCACCCAAAACAGAAGATCCTCCTTGCCAGGAAAGTTGAACTCTGAGAAGCACTTTGGGAGTTTTATTAAGCTGGCTTGCAACTTCATTTAGCCAGTAAGCCTGGTTAAGACTTTCAAGCACGATAATATCAACATCATTATCGAGAAGTTCTTTAAAGTATTTTCTGGACTTTGATGGACCGGTTGCAATGATATGATCAGTTGTTACACCTGAGGCAATTACTTGATCGAGTTCACCCTTTGAAGCAACATCAATACCAAAACCTAAGTTTCTAAATATTTTTAGAATACCTGAGTAGGGATTGGCTTTACAGGCGTACCAAAGTTTGACGTCATCATCGATAACGCTGGCAATCGATTGTAGATGGGCTTTTAAATGATCAAGATTATAAAAGTAAAATGATGAGTCCAAACGATTCATCACTTTACTTAGTTTATCTCTTTGTTCAGTCCAAGTTTTCAACGCAAAAAGCTTTCAAGTTCTAGTGAAGCATCCGACTTAGCGTCACGGTATTTAACAATCATGGCACAGTTCATTGATAATCCCTGTTCACGCGCCCATGATAATTTTTCTGAAACTGGACGAGTTCCTGGAACAACTATAGCACCAGCAGGAATTGGCTCTCCGGCGTCTAGTCTTCTTCCGTTTACACAGTCATAGACAGGAACACCTTTAGATAGAATTGTTCCTGGCGCGATAACAGCACGCTCTAAGACTTGAATGCCTTCAACGATAACTGCACCTGCACCAATGAAAGCGTCGTCTTCAATTACGACTGGAGCTAGTCCAACCGGCTCTAGGACACCGCCAATTTGAACAGCAGCTGACAGGTGAACACGTTTTCCAATCTGAGCACATGATCCAACGAGGGCGTGAGAGTCAACCATTGTGCCTTCGTCTACATAGGCACCGATATTGATATAGGCAGGAGGCATAATGATCACGCCTTTTGCGACGTAGCTTCCAGCGCGTACACTAGAGCCACCTGGAACAATTCTTATTCCTCTATCTGGAGTGAAGTGTTGAGGCATAATATTATGCTTATCAACGAATTCACCATGCTGAACTAATTCACCTGCTTTAAAAGCGGCCAAGATAGCTTGTTTAACTTCAACGTTCGCTAACCACTTACCATCAATTTTGTTGGCGGCGCGAAGTGTGCCAGCTTCTAGTTGTTCTAAAGTCGATTTCCAGTCCATAACGATTCCTTATTGATTAAACCAATTATTAATTTTCTTATCTGCTTCAATTTGCACCGAACAATCAGGAAGTTCCTTGTCAGTCAAAGGTGCCCTAAGTGTTGCCGCACCAATACGACCAAGGTTTTTTAAGAGTGCCTTAGCTGGAATTGGGTTTGAAGCTGCAAAAAGAGAGTTTGCACAATCGGCCCAAAGTTGTTCGTCTTTTAATGTGCCTGCAAGACATTGCTCAACATACTTATGAGTTTGTTTAGGCCAAACATTACTAGCTACAGAAACTAGGCCTTTGCCGCCATTTTTACAAAAAACTGGAGTCATAGCATCGTCACCTGAGTAGACTCTAGCGTTTGGTGCAGCTTCGCGGTACTTTATAAACTCATCAAGTGATCCAGAAGCTTCTTTGATGGCCCAGAAGTTCTTATGATCTTTTAATCGAGCTACAGCTTTAACCGACATTGGTTTACCTGTACGTGATGGAACATTATAGAGCATGGCAGGGAATTTTGTTTTATCTAAAAGAGTTTTGAACCACTCATATTGACCTTCATCTCCAGGCTTGGCGTAAAGAGGTGTAACGAGAAGGACAGCATGAATAGGCTGTGTATTTAAAAACTCCACCCATTCTGTAGTTTCACGAAGGTTGATACCACCAACACCGACCATAACTGGAACTTTTAAATTTTGCTTGAGAGTGTAAGCTAAAACTTCCCGGCGTTCACTCTCGTCAATATTGAGCGCTTCGCCCGTACTACCAAGGGTTAAGACTCCATTTCCAGCCTGTTCCTGCTCTTTTAAAAGAAGGCCGTAAGATTCATAGTCAATTGATCCATCTTCTTTCATTGGAGTAATAATCGCTGTCCATAGTGGGTAGTCGTTCAAATTCATTTAAGCTCCTTAAGGATGATATCTGCAAATGCATGAAGTCCTGTTAGTTCTTTGTTTTTCAATAAATACTGGGCAGACCAAAGTGCGCCTTGGGCAAAGATGCCTCGATCCTTGGCTTCGTGCCGTAGAAAAATAGATTCAGTTTCAGTGTCTAGGGTTAGCTCATGAATACCAACCACATCTCCAATTCGTTCACTGGTTATTTGGCACTTATGATTAGACCATTCTTGCCAAGAAAGAGCTGTGCCTGATGGTGCATCCAATTTTTTAGTGTGATGAATTTCGTTAATAGAAAATGTCGAATCTGTAAATAACTGATCGGCTTTTGATAAAATACCAATCATTTGTCTGACGAGATTCATTCCTAGACTAAAGTTAGTGGCGTGAATCCAAGCCAATTTATTTTCAGTAAGCTTTTGATTCACTTCTTTGGGCCAATCAAAGCCTGTACTTCCTGTGACTACTGGCAGTTTGGATTTAAGAAAAAGATCGATATGTTCTAAAAAAGCATCTCCAGGAAGAAAAGAAACTATAATATCGTGACCTTTAAGGCTCTCTAAGCTCACAGGGTTTGAGCGATTGAAAACTGTTGTTTGGGGATGTGCTTCAAGAACTTTACTTCCGGTCTTGCCACTTCCAACAAGCGCTATTTTCATAATTGGCTCTCAATAAACTCATAATGGAGTCTTTTGACTGCATCAGGGCCTTCAGGATCGTTTACAAGAAAGCAGAAGTTATGTTTTGAGGCTCCCTGGCAAATCATTCGAACATTAATATTATCTAGTGACTTAAAAATGCGACTACCAAGGCCAGGAGTATGGTTAATATTATTTCCAATCAAAGAAACTAAAGCGAGTTTCTCTTCAATGGCAACATCACCAAGTTTTCTTAAATCGTGAAGTAGTTCTTTATTGTGAGCTGTATCTGCATCAACTGTCATAGAAACAGCAATCTCTGAAGTTGTAATAGCATCGACGCTAACTTTATTTTGCGCGAACGCATTGAAGATATTGGCCAAGAAACCATAGGCATTCATCATCTTTGGAGTCGTGATAGTAAGCATGGCCTGATCTCTTTTTATTGCCATCGCCCTAACTAGCGGAGTGGCATCAGAGCTCTTCTTGATCCATGTGCCCTTAGCTTCGGCTTCATAACTAGATCCAACAAAGACGGCGATGTTAGCACGAAGGGCAGGACTTAGAGTCGTTGGATGCAAGACCTTAGCACCGAAGACAGCTAGCTCAGCCGCTTCTTTAAATGAGATAACATCTATTGGTTGGGCCTTAGGGCAAATACGTGGATCAGTTGTGGCAATGCCAGCAACATCAGTCCATATTTGAACCAGATCAGCACCAACACCTTCACCGATCAGAGTGGCAGAATAGTCTGAGCCGCCACGTCCAAGTGTTGTCGTTATTCCAAGATCATCTTTTCCAATAAAACCTTGAGTAATATAAACTATATCCTCACTTCGCAGATTCGGAAGAACTTTTTTACATTTGTTAGAAATTTTTGTGATGTTGGGAACAGCTCGGCCATGCTGAGAATCTGTATTCATGAGAGTGCGAACATCTAACCATTTTACATTCTCTTCACTTTCAAAAACTTTCTGAACAGCAGATGTAAATAGAACGGAAGATAGTCTTTCACCAATACTTTGAATTTGATCTTTTGCACGAGGGGAGCATTCTCTAAGAAGATTCACACCCTGTGCCAGTGTCGACATCTCTTTTAAGAGTTGATTTACAACTTCTTGTTGCTGTGGAGAAACTTTAAGATCCGAAGCAATTAAGTGATGCTTGGCTTCGATTGCGGAAATTATCTTCTCACATTCTTCCCATGTACCTTTAACCGCTTTATTCGCCAATTCGAGCAATTGGTTGGTTGTTCCGGAAGTTGCTGAGACAACGACAATTTTTGCTTTATGATCTTTGGATACTCTAGCACTTCGAAGCATTGCAGTTGCATCAGCCATTGAAGTTCCACCAAATTTAGCGACGATAAGTTGATCCATTACATGCTCCTCCAAGGAGATATTAGACGGCCTCAAGTAAAGTTTGGGAAGAGATAAGAACATCAGATTCGGTAAAAGTGATTCTACCGATTTGAAGCTCCCCGTGTGGCCTGGCCATACGACAGTTTGTCTGATTCAACAGGTCAAACCAGTTAAAAGATACCGACTAACTTTTAACTTCGGCACTATCTACCTGGAGCGTCACTATAGGGTTGTCGGACCCAATGACGCCTTACTTAGTAATGCACCTCTTCAGTTGGATAAAGCTTAACCTTAGGTTTTTATGAAGTCCATTGCCAAACACGTTTTTCTTACGTGAGGATATAGGAAATTATTTTAAAGGATTTATATGAAAAAGGTTGGATTTGTTGGATGGCGCGGCATGGTTGGATCAGTCTTGATGCAAAGGATGCGTGATGAAAAAGATTTTGGCGCTTTTGATGCATATTTTTTCACAACCTCTCAAGCAGGAGAAAAAGCTCCAACTGAAGCATGCTCAGGCGCATCTCAACTCCTGGCAGCTAGTAATATAGATGCACTCAAGGAAATGGATATTATCCTTACGTGCCAGGGCAGTGACTTTACCAATGAAATGCATTCGGCTCTTAGAAAAGCTGATTGGAATGGCTTTTGGATTGATGATGCAAGCTCACTTCGAATGAAAAATGAATCCATTCTTGTCTTAGATCCAATTAATAAAGACGCTCTTATCAAGGCTATCGACTCAGGCACCAAAGATTTTATCGGATCTAACTGCACTGTCTCTCTAATGTTAATGGGATTAGGAGGCTTGTTTAAAGAAGGTTTAGTTGAATGGGTAAGTAGTATGACTTATCAGGCCGCTTCAGGTGCAGGAGCACAGAACATGGTCGAGCTTTTAAAGCAGATGGGTTCACTCGCGAGCGCCACTCAAAACTCACTACAAAATAATATTCTTGAAGTTGATCAAATGGTTAATCAAACAATACGATCAAATGATTTTCCAAAAGAAAACTTTGGCGTTCCCTTGGCCGGAAGCCTTATTCCTTGGATTGATGTTGGACTTGATAATGGTCAGTCAAAAGAGGAGTGGAAAGCACAGGCTGAAGCAAATAAGCTTCTATCAACACAAAAAAATATACCAATTGATGGAACCTGTGTACGAATTGGTGCCATGAGATGTCACTCACAAGGTCTAACCATTAAGCTAAATAAAAATGTCAGCATTAATAGCGTTGAAGAGATTATAGCTAATGCCAATGATTGGGTGAAGTTAATCCCTAATGAAAAATCTATTACATGTCAGTCATTAACACCGGCAAAAGTCTCGGGAACGCTCGGGATTCCAGTTGGTCGAGTAAGAAAAATGAATATCGGAGAAGAGTATATCAATGCATTTACAGTAGGAGACCAACTTTTATGGGGAGCTGCTGAGCCACTCAGAAGAATGCTAAAACTTTTAGTATAGGATTCAACTTGATGAAGCAGTTAATGAAAATATCTCTCATTCTATCCCTTTGCGGGTGTACGGCATTGAAAGATGTCTTTAGCCCAATTACAGAGGCGGATAAGAAAATACTTGAAGAATCTTCACTAAACTTTGAGCCTTTGCCTGAAGTAAGTACGAATGATTCTGAGATTTCAAAAGCAAGAATTGATCTTGGAAGAAAGCTCTATCTAGATCCAACATTGTCAGTAAACAACCAAGTCTCATGCAATAGCTGCCATCAACTCCAAAACTATGGAGTAGATAACGTAGAGATCCCTGTAGGACATAAGGGAAAGAATGGGACGAGGAATACTCCTTCAACATTTAACGCCTTTTTATATATTGCTCAGTTTTGGGATGGGCGAGCAAGAGACGTAGAAGAACAGGCTCTCATGCAAATACTAGATCCTGTACATATGGGATACGAGACACAAAATGATGTTGTTAAGAAGATTGATTCAATAATGATCTATAAAGACAGTTTTAAAAAAGCATTTCCAACTGACCAAAAACCAATAAAGTTTCGAAACATTGGCATAGCCATTGGAGCTTTTGAGCGAACACTTGTAACTCCATCTCGGTTTGATCAATTCCTCAGAGGAGATATAAGAGCTTTAAGTAAGACTGAAAGATCAGGCTTAAATACATTTACCCAAGTAGGCTGTGTGAGCTGTCATAATGGAGTTGCCGTTGGTGGAGGTATGTATCAAAAGCTTGGAGCAGCCGAGGAATATCCAAACAATGATGATCTAGGTCTTTATGAAATTACTAGAAATGAAGACGATAAATATTTCTTTAAAGTACCATCCCTTAGAAATGTCGCACAAACTGGCCCGTGGTTCCACGATGGTAGCATCAAAACCTTAGAAACAGCGGTTAGAGTCATGGGTAGGTATCAGCTAGGCATTGAACTTAAAGAAACAGAAGTAGAAGAAATATCTGCTTTTTTAAAAAGCCTAACTGGCGATATACCACAGTCTGTATCTAGTTATTGATAAAGAACTTGCCCTTTAGTAGTCGATCAGTGATTAAAAGATGGATCTTGTTTTCATTGCAATAGTTAACGGCTTCTTTTTGCAATAACTCATTTTCAACGTATTCAATCATTAATATATCTTTATCAAGAGCTTGATATTCTTTATAAACAGGCTCGAGAGTTTTAAACCAATCGCTACGAACAGGCTTTTTTGGGTCAGAGTAATCAAAGAAATAACCTTCAACAGATAAACCGTCAACGGCAGCAATGAAAGATGACTTACTGTTTTCATCTAAACTATTTATGATTTCGGAACCATTTTGAAGATAAATCTTAAAGTTTGAATTGAGTGACTTAGCCTTTTTAGAAATACCCTTAATTAAGCTAGCCATTTGTTCAGCCCGTAGTTTTTTGTCCTCATGTCTCTGATAGGCGTCAACAACATCTAAATACACTCCATCAAATCCGCTTTCTACAATTTTATTTATATATGAAGTTGAAGAAGCATAAAGTATCTCGTGCCATTTATTATCCCAGAAATTGACGTCAAAACTTCCAGGCCAATGAGGGTTTTCCTTTGCTAGGATGGTTTTTGGAATACTTTTAAAGTAAGGCCTATAGCTTTCAGCTTCGCCAACACTCATATATGAAAAAATAATATTGCTATCGTTATTCTTCATCTTCATGAGGTCGAACTTATTAAAAGGTCTGCTTCCGTCAAAATCACGGTCTATGACCCAGAGTGCATTGGTCATCTTTGAAATATTCATAACGAAGTTTTCATTATAGTTTTGCAATTGATAATAGTGGTCACGTTTTAAATTCGACCTATCATTTGAAAAGTATGAACAGCCACTAAACAAAGAAAATAAAATTAAGAACTTGATCATCTTTCAACCGGCTGTGACATAAACGTAAAGAAGTTAAGTTGGTTAACGTGTTTATTTAGTGCTCGTAGTGAAACTAGTAAAACTATGAAGGAACTTATTAAATAACCGAGTCCATGATATCTAAAATTCATAAGCGTTGATAAATATGTAAGACTACAGTTCAACACAAAAAAGAGAAAGTAATGAAAAACAACACGTCTTTCGTTTAAGAAATATAGTAAAATAATATTACAAATCAAAAAGAGAGCCTGTAAAAAGGCACCTAAAATTCCATATTTAAAGATAGATGTTACCATTGATGGAAGATAGAGGAATTCAAGAATTTCTTCGGTAAAGAACCAGATTGCAAGTGTAATCGATAATTGAATTTTGATAAGATTAATAATAGTTCTTTGAATACTATAAATAATATCCTCAATGTTCTCATTAAGAATATTCAAATTGTTTTTTTCCTCAATACTATGGAAGTAATATGAATAATATTTATAAAAATTAGTTTCAACTTGAACCAAGAAAATGGCAAGAGAGGGAACAATGGTAATATAGGCAAAGAACATAGCCGTATCATAGTATCTATTTGTGTAGAATAGACTCATAACTTTTTCACCTTCAGGCCCATGCCAAAAGATAAACTTATCAACCCAGATCCCTAGATAGTAAAACAAGCCTGCAAATATTAGAGGGCGGCATTTGCTAAAGTACTTTAGAAATTCAAAACTTAAGTAATCTAGTCCACGAAATTCTTTATAGACGCAAATAGACAAACAAATCGCAATAACATATTGACCAAGACAATAACCTATAACATAGCCAGTTAAGCCATAACTTTTACCAACAAAAATACAAAGAGCTATAGAAATAGCTCCACCGATTAAAAAACTCAAAACGACTTGATGATAATCTTTGGCAGCAGTAAGAAACATCATACTGATCCAGATAATTAAAACTGAGCAAAAAAACATTGTTGCCGTAACTTTAATCGTAAAACTCAAGTCGGGGAAAAAAGAATAGAAGACTGAACAAGCCAACGTTCCGAAGATACAACTTGCGATGACCAGCATAAAGTATAGGCTTTTAAAGGTCGTGTTATCATTTTTATAGAGCTGATCAGCGATATAACGCGTAATAGGCATTTCTATTGCACCAAAAATAATCAACGTTGCAGCGTAGGTATAACAAATCATCGACTTAAGTACGAATAAGTCAGTAACTTTAATATTCATTTGAGCATAAAAGGAAATAAACGCAATAGTAAGAACTGATATCAACCAAGGTCCGGATGAAATAAGAACAGAGTAAACAGTACCTTTAGCATTTTCAAGGACATCATCTTTATAGAAATATTTTTGTAGTTTAAAACCTATGCCGGCCATTAGATGTCATCCATAAAATATGATTGATAAAGATCTACGTAATTCTGAATAGTATACTTTTCTTGATACAAGGTTAAAAAACGTTTATAGGCATTATCACCAAACTGCAGCCTTAACTTGTCATCGCTTAAAAGAGCTATAATTTTGTCTGCTAGTTCATTTGGCATTCCAAAGGGTACCACAAAACCAGCTTTTCCGATTGCCTTATCTGCCACGGTAGAACCCTCAATAAGTTCTCTGCAGCTTCCAACGTCAGTTGTGACAGCTGGAATTTTGAAACAAAAGCCTTCAAGTAAAACTAAGGGCTGACCTTCGCTAATACTAGATAAGATAAGCAAGTCTAGGCTAGGGTAGTAATACTTAAGATTCACTTTCTCAGTAAATATAATAACTTCATCAAGGCCGAGTTGATGAATTAACATCTTACAATCGCTAAAATAATCTAAATCCTCATCAGTTGGCCCTAAAATCAAAAACTCTACATCATCAATTTTACTTGAAACTTTAGAAATTGCCTTAATAAAGGTCTTAATATCTTTTACAGGTACGACACGGCCAACAAGACCAACGCAATACTTTTTATTCTTTTTATAGAACTTCTCGGAGTCCAAATCTTTCTTAAGCTTACTCTCATTGATACCATTTGGAATAATATCAATCTTCGACTCTTTAGCTCCAAGTCTAATCTGTGTGTCTTTATTGCCCTGATATAAAGTCGTTAT
>CAXBMT010000088.1:0-9764 GCA_963976925.1 uncultured Bdellovibrionales bacterium | reverse complement strand
CTATTCGCGATAAAGGAACGCGAATTGGAAGAAATCCGCAAACGGGTGATGCGATGGAAATCTCAGCACGACGTGTTTTAACTTTTAAACCTTCCCAGGTTCTAAAAGAAGACGTGACGGCAAGATACTCTCATCGTCTCGATGATAAGGGTGGAGAAAACACATCTCTTCCTGCTAAAGAAGGTACTAATCGTGCCCTTAGTTCATTTATGTCGAATTCAGAAGATGGTTATGCTGATGACGACAACGATGATTATTAATCATGCTTGAAACGATTGGAGCTCCCATGATCCAACTTCCAAATAAATCACATTTTAAAGCGGATGAAGTCTGTGGCTTCACAGGTGTTAAGCCTTACGTTTTAAGATTTTGGGAAACAGAGTTCGACTCTATCTCTCCAGTGGTTTCTTCTTCAGGTCAAAAGCTCTATGAGCAAAGTGATGTTGAAGCGATTCTAGAAATTAAAAAACTTCTTTTTGATGACAAAATGACAGTCGAGCAAGCTCGTCTTGAAATGTCTCAAAGAACTTTATCTCCATCGACTCAAGAAAATATCGAAGTTGAAGCTCATTCTTCTAAAACTGAAAGACAGGGTTTTGGTAGTGATGATCTAAAAAAACTTGGTGATGCTAAATCTTTATTACAAGAATTAGTTAGTCTTACTCAAAGTGTTCAACAGAGACATAACTGGCTCTAGCTGGTTATCGTCTCTGATATGACTTTGTATCGTTGCTTTGTTCTTATTAGCCTTATCAAAAGTCTTCTTATAATAGTTCGATAATTCATTTTTAATATTTTTACTCGCCATTTTATCTACTAGCTTAAGTAAGTCTTGAGTTTTCTTCGAACATTCTAGAGTAAGTTTTGGCCATGGATTAACGTCTTTTTCGTGTTGATTAAGAGTTTCGTCACAAAGTTCGAGTAAATCATCCAGAAGTTGAAAGGATACTCCCACGGCATAACCAAGTCGCCATAACGACTTGAGATTTTTAACTTTCAAATCGCTATCAGCTAAAATTGCTCCACCGACTAAGGCCAGTTGAATAAGTCTGGCCGTTTTTAACTCATGGGTTCTTAGTAAATTATCAAAAGACAGATTCATTTCCTGAGAAAGATCTAAGGCTTGTCCTTGAATTAATCCCTTGGGGCCAAGCGCATGGGCACTGATTCGAGTAAGTACTTGAGCTTTAGGATGTTTAATTTGGCTTAAGAGATTAAAACTAGCGATTGAAAGTCCGTCGCCGGCCAAGATGGCCTGCCATTGTCCAAACTTTTTATGAGTCGAGGCTTGGCCGCGGCGCATATCATCATCGTCCATGGCCGGAAGGTCATCATGTACAAGTGTGTAGGCGTGATGGATCTCAAGAGCGGTACAGAGCTTCCATAAGTCTTCTTCATTAGCGTTTGTTTTGCCTTTAGAATCATTATAGGAGGCTAGTGCTAGCTTAGGTCTAAATAACTTTCCCGGTGGCAGGACGGCGTAATTATAAACTTCTGCGAATGAATGCTTTGGAAGACATTGATTTAAATAAAAATTAATTTTTTGATCAAGTATATTGCTCATAGAAAGTTAGGGCGAGTTTGCCCTAAAGGACCTTTCAATTCAAGCTTATAAAAGCCATCTGTAGGTTGCTTGCCCTGCAATAATAACTTCACGATAGGGATGGCTTCAAAAAATTCATCGGAAAAGCGAACTTCGCCGGTTAGATCAGCATTTGAATAAAGCATATTATAGCGATTGAGAGTCAAATCACCTTTAAAGTTCGCCGCCAATGTTGAATTGGCTGAACCTAGAGTTAGTTTTTCTATAAAAAGTTTTCCACTCGCATCAAGTTCAGACAAAACAAGTAAAGAGCCTAGATTCATTGGTGGAAGTAAAAAACCTGCAATATTCGTCATACTTGTTTTAAGAGACTTTGATTCAATTTTAAGTTTTGCAGAACTCACTTGATTGCCAGCCAGTTCAACTAGACCGTCAATATCAAGCTCACCAACGATGAGATCCATTCCAGTAAGGGTTGATAGGATATCAGCACCAATTTTTGTATCAGTTATTCTAACAACTCTGCCACTAAAACCAACGGCAGGGTAAGCTTCAATATGACTTTGCTCAGTTTCAGCTAAAGCTTTAAAGCGTACGCCAAACGGCGAAAAGTTTGGCCCTGCAAAAGTAACCGCTAACTTATCAAGAGCCAGATCATTACCTGGTTTTTGAAAACAGTTTCCAGATATTGTTGGATTTTTAAAATTTATTCCAGGCATGAAATAGGAGAGTTCGATTTTCTCGTAGGAGATAGGACATGCACGCTGTGAAGTTATGACTTTTTCAACAAAGCCAAGTAGTGTCTTTTCAAAGGGAAAAGTGAAGACGAAAGTCGCAAAGAATAAAACGACGACTAGAAGCCATCTTTTAAAACCCTTACCATCTTTGGCAATATAAATTTCAGGCTCTAAATGATTTTCTGGAAATTTTTTCATAATTATTGTGCGGTTTGAGAGACAAAGAGAAGGTTAATATTACCTTTTAATACACTTTGATCAATTCTGTTTTCAATACGTAATCCACTTACTTTCATACGTTCTCTCTCTTCTAAGTTCTTAACCAATTCTGAAAATTGTTCCGTTGAAAGTTTATCAAAGTTTAAAATAGCATCGTATGACTTAAGCTGGCCGGCAGCTTTTCCTTCTTGAAAACCTGTAACAGTAACACTTGATGATGGAATTCTAATTCTTGAAAGCATATTAGCTATTCTTGATTGAAGTTCCGACTGAACCGAAATTGGAGCCGTTAAGATAACTTCTCTGCCTTTATTATCACTTTCAATTCGTTTGCTATTAAAGATAGAAATCTCTTCTAAGATTCCGTTTTTATCTTCAATGGTTGATCTAAGAGACGAATTCATTGCCCAGACGATCAGTAAAAGAAGAATTGGGATAACAAGAAGAAAATAAGAAATACTTAAGTTCACAACTTTTTGTTGTTGGTCTGTTAGCTTTCCAATAACACTTTGAAACTGACCGTAGAATGATTGCGCCTTAAGCTGATCAACCAATTTAAATAGGGCTTCATCTAATTGGTAAAATGGTGATTTCTTATTCATATAATTCTCAATAATTAAAAGTAATCGTCACTTCACTGCTTTTAGTTCCAGGCCCAACATTAAAGTTCGCAAGGTTAGCACTAGAAAGTGCAGTTTGCGCCTTGGTTAGGTCCTCTGCAGATTCAGAGGTTAAGACAATTCTTACGTTGCCATTTTCTGCCTCGAAAAAAGCTACCTTTGCTGTTCCTGCTTGAGATAATGCCTGACTAACACTAACGAGTGGTGCAATCCCTTTTTCTTTTAAAGCAGATTGAACCAGAGATACCTCTTGGCTCATTTGAGAGTTTTTCTTCTTAAGAACATCCAAAACTCTTTTAGGTTGAGTCGGGTAGTATCGTCTTTGCGTAATTGGAATTCCTAATGATGGTGTTTTTAATGCACGAATGACTTCGGCATCAACCATTTTGCTTTCTCTTTCTAAGAAAACAAATCTCTCAACCAGCATAAAGCTTATTAATAAAAAGCATACTGCGGCTGCACGAACGGCTAAAAAACTCACTGAGTAAAGTGGCAACTGGCCAGTCATGGAGTTGGCAAATGCACCATTTAAGAAATTAGGTAGGGTTTCTTTATCTAATTGTGATGCGGCCATCATGTTAACAGTCGACATACTAAGGGCAGCATCTTCAAATGAGTCGTCCTGTCCTTGAACCCAGTTAGAAAAATCGAGAAGTTCAACTTTTACGCCAATTGCTTGTGAAAGAAAGTTGGCAATATTATTAATTCTTGAAGTGCCACCACAGATATAGATTGTTTCAACTGATTGGCCATATTTAACTCTAAACCCTAACTCCCAGCGCTTAATTTCTGAGATGAGTGGGGCAAGAGTTTGTTTCATAATATTAGCGAACTCTTTTTGTTCAGCTGATACTTCGCCGTATTGAGCATCAGTTAAGAAGAACGCATTAGCCTGTTTGTATGCAACAGCCTCAGCTAGTGGGATCGCATAAGTTTTAGAGATAACGTCATCAATGATTCGACCAGCTGTATGAGAAATATGATTAGAAACAACTTCGCCGCCGTTGATAAAATAGGCTTTAGTCGTGTTATGACCAATATCAATGACAGCATAAGGCTGTTTAGCCGCTTGTACTGAGGCGAATGAATCATAGAAATTTAATTCAGAGCTTAATAGACTAGGAAGAATTTCGCTCTTTTCTAATTTTTCATGAAAGCTTTCGAAGTCATCAATCTTAGCTATTGATACTAAAGCATCATATGACTCATTTCTCTTTTTTAAGGATAAAGTATAATGAGCTTTAGAAATTTGAAAGGGAAGGTTTTCATCCAGTTGGAAGGGAACCATCATTTCAGCTTTCTTTTTATTTGAAATAGGTAAGTGAAGATATCGGGATGTTACCATTTGTGTTGGTAGCTGCATGATAACTTTGCTATCAGTTCCATCTTCCAGATAACTTTTTACAATTGAGAGTTGAACATCCTCAATCGTGTCTTCAGGACCAAATTGATTAATAACTTTTTGTAGTGGAATCTCTCTATGACTAATAACAGAGAAATTCTTCTTAGTGGGATTACACTCTAAAAACTTAATTGAATAAGTGCCAATGTCGATACATAGAACGCTCAAGTAAAGACCTCCTGTCTAGCAGCGACAAAGTGTTTCAAAATAACTATTGTCCATACTAAAATGATACGGGAAAAGTCAGATAAGTGAAAGAATTGTATGTCTGACTAACTTGGACGGATTTCAATAACTCTTGGCTCGAGTAATTGCGTAGGGGCAGGTGTTGGAGTCGGAGTTGCCTGTGGTGGTGGCTGTTGCTGTTGAGTCTGATCAGAATCATTTGGGTCAGGCGTTGGTGTTGGCTTAGGCTTAACTGGCTCAGGCGCTGTCGGAAGATCAACCCAAGCTGTGATTTCATACTCAGCACGATTATAAATCCCTTTGCTAACCACTTTAAAGAGTTTTCCAGCGACACCAAGCTTGATGCCCAAATCAGCAAATTCTTTGATTCTCGCCTCATAATCAGCCTCTGAAGAAATAGCTAGTCCGCTAACGACGAGAGACTTGAAGTCTTCAACTGACTTGAACGGTTTTGGTTCCTCTCCCAGTTCAGGATCGCCATCGCGTCTTTTGAAAAATTCTTCAGATTGTTCTGGCGTAATTTCTGGAAATAAAAGTGCTAGTTGGTCTTGGGTCATATCATTGAGGGGAATAACTGTTACCTCATGAACAGTAAGTCGCTCTTTGACTAGATCAACAATGGCATCATTCCAGCCTTGCAAAGTGTAAAGTTCATCTAGTGATGTAAATGCCGCATGCCTTGGTTTAACTTCTTTGTCTGAATAAATAGCGGCCACATTACCAACTAAGGGATCATCAAGGGATTCAGGACGATTAACGACATATTTTAATTCTTTTGTTAAAAGCTCTGGATCTGCATCTCCATAGAGAAGGTCATAGTTCTCATTGGTTTCGCGTTCATTTTGTAACTCTTGTACAAACATCTCGGTGAATTTTTTTTCAATGAGATTATAGGGTGCTTTTTCTGGGTCTTGACCTTGAGCTTGTTGGCTTTCTTGTTCTTCAATACTTGGTTGTATAAGCGTATTGGGATTTAAAAAACCTGAAACAGGTGAGATACTAAGACTTATTTGTCCCTGGATTAAACTTTCATCAACAAATTTAGTTAGAGCTTCTTTTTGAATACTTGAAGAAGTCTTAGGAATGGGTAAGGGGAAAATAAATGGTTGAGTCACCACCGCTTCCAGCATGGAAGGTTTGATAATGTCTTTAATCGAAGGGTTTGTTTCAAGTGTGTTAAGAGCTTGGCGATAAATTCTAAGTTTGGTTAAAGCTAAGGTAAGTCCTGCTTCAGCATTTAATTTTGCTTGTTCTCTTTCTTGAAAATTATAAATCTTAATTTTGTTGAGTTTAGTTTCAAAGGTGAAGTCGGCCAAAAGGTATGAAAGGATCGCGATAGTACTAATGACCATCAAAATAGCAACGCCTCTTTCATTTTGATAAAGCTTCATTGTATATCATCTCCAGACGGAGGTGGAACAGTACCACTACCGCCTCCACCAGCTGGTTGAGCTTTACGGAATATTTGCTTTTCCTCTTCGTCTTTTTTTGTGTCAAAGTCCGGCCAAAGAGGCTTCATAACTCTTTCAAAGATTTGTTCTAAGCCGTCTGTATCTATCCAAGTTACTTTAACTTTTAAAATCTTTAAAACATCTTTTTCGCTACTGTCGTTAAGTCTATCAACAAACTTTTCTGATCGTTGATCCCAAAAGAAAAACTCTAAATTCTTTACACCTCTTAACAGAATCTGTGGAGGGATATCATCAAAGTTAAAACGATCCTCCCATAAATCTGTATTTTGAATAGTTCTAATCCATTCAAATTCACCTGTTGGGGTTTGATCATCTGAAGTTACGACGTTATCTGTTTTTCGAAGAGAGTGTTTGACCCAAGCGTAGCGTGATTGTTTTGAATCCTGAAGTTTTCTTCTGTTAGCGGCTGTGAAGAATATGATTTCTGATTTTTCCTCTGAAACAACGGCAGGTGCACCTTTTCCTGTTACTGTTTCAAATGGAAACCTTTCGGTCGCTACAAACTTAGAAGGGACAAACTCTCTTTGTTCTTGTTGTGCCTGCTCACGTGCGATCGTGGCATTATATTTGGCATGGGCATAAAGTGGAGACCAAAGTTGAGCAACATCTGTTTGCAACCGATCAAGAGCACGCATTACTTGTACAAAAGATTTGTCTTCGGTTAAAACACGGTCTTTCGTCGCGATACTATTAGATACAATGGTGTAAACGCCAACCATCAAAAAAGCTAAAATAGTAATCGCTATCAAAACTTCGATCAGTGTAAAGCCAGCCTGTGAGCGAAGTTGATTCTTCATCAGTACTGAAACCTCACAGTTGCTTTGTCATTTTGTAGCCATGTTGAGAGGCTTTTCGATTCATCCGTTGTTTTATTTTTAACTGTGACTCGAACCTGCCACAGCATTTTTTCTAGGTTTTCCTTTACTCGTGAATAGATTCTTTGTTGAGCCTGTTGTTCTTCTGGAACCTCTTCTTGTCCGGTGGCTGCAGCAAACTCTGGAATCTCAAAAGTCTTGAACTCGACACTCCATTCGTAATTATCGTTATCCTCAAAAGTTTTAGTATCAATATTTGTAGTTAAGGACTCTGAAAACTCTGGTGGATTATTCGTAATTTCCATCAACTTATTATTAGCCAGATTAAACAGTCTTTGTTCTTCGCGCAGATAAGTTGAATCAAGAAGATTTCCACCCTGGCCTGAAACAAATGCAGTAATGAAAACGCCAAAAATTGCCAACGCAATCATGACTTCAATTAATGTAAATCCTTTTTGACTACTTTTCATTAAGCCACGCTTTGAATAATTCATCGGCTTTTTCAAGTCGATTAGCAAAAGAGGAGCCATTTTCAATAGGGTAGTAGTTAAGTTCGATAAAGTCAGTGAAAGCTTCTGTTGTTAAAGTGGCAATTTCTTGATCAGTCGATATTGCGATAAAAGAAGCATCTCGCTCTCCAGTCGGATAAACGTAAATGGAGGGACTGCCTTCTGGCATAAAGACGCCTGATGTTTTCGTTCCAATACCTAGAACTTTGATAGGTTCTTCAATCTTTAATGTCTCATCAGACAGTTCTTTAATACGATTAAAGTCTTTGTTTACTTTTTTCTCAGTTTCAAGTCGTGCTTCTCGTTCGGCCAAGGATTCAACTAAGTCAATCTTAACCAGTGCCGTTGGAATAACGAAATCTGCATCTGGTCCATACTCAACGGAGTATTCTTGCACTTCGCCGTCGAGTTTGAAATTAACCCTAGTGATAACATTTCTAAGTGCCGACTCATCGACACTTAATCTTAGACTTCTTTCGATCATTGAGGTCGTTTCTTCTAATTGACCTCGAGAGGAGAAACCGTCGCCGACGACGACGGTTAATACTAAGGCGACTAGGGCCAAAGCGACTAGAATTTCTATTAAGCTAAAGCCCTTTTCAGATTGAGAGATTCTTTGAATCAGAATTCAGCTCCCTCGTCTTGTTCAGCGCCGGCTGGTGGTCTAAACCAAATATCAGCATCATCACCTTCGCCGCCTTCAATTAAGTCAGGGCCGTAAGAGACGATATTAAATTTATTACCTTCGTTAACATAGCCATAGTAGTTATCCCATGGATCGTTTGGAACTGTACCTGTTCCACCAATGAAGCCATCTGGTGGATAGTTTTTACATTCGCGTCCACCGACTGGTTTTGACGCTAAAGCTTCTAGGCCTTGTTCCGTTTCAGGATAGTAACCACATTTTCTTCTGAACTCTTGTAAACGTTCAGCCAATTGATTCATCTGAATCTTAGCGGCAGAAACTTTACCTTCATGAAGGTTTTGGAAGATCTTACCCGCAACAAATGTACCGGCGATTCCCAAAAGAGTTAGAGCAACTAAGATTTCAACTAACGAGAATCCGCGCTGTGAGCGAAGAGCAGTTTTAAAAGTTTTATGAGAATTAGATAGGCGCGCTAGCAACATGAAGTCTCCTTAACATTAAATTCAGATTTTATTATCGTATGCTATTGAGTTCCATCATAGGGACAACTACTGAGAAAACAACAAACGCAACGACGATACCCATTACGACCATCATTATAGGCTCTAGGGTAGATGTGAGTCCACTAAGTTTCGTATCAACTTGTTCTTCATAATTTTCTGCAACAATTTGCAGCATAGTTTCTAGCTCACCAGACTTTTCACCGAGTCGCACCATATGGGTGACCATAGGTGGAAAAAGACCTGAGCGCAGTAGTGGACCGGAGAGTGAGCCACCTTCTTTTACAGCATCTCTTGAATCGGCTACTGCTTTTTGCATGTGGACGTTTCCGATCAAGTTCTTAACAATATTCATTGAGACGAGAATCGGCACACCAGAGTTGAGCAGTGTGGCAAGAGTTGAACAAAATCTGGAAACGTTAATCATCATAACAATTTCTGAAACGATTGGAGCTTTTAATAAAAATCTATCCCTTTTGTCGTTTCTTTCCATTTCAGAAAGAGTTTCCAAGAAATAATCATTCCAATAATTACTGCCCACCACCAATTGGTTAAGAAGTTTGAAATCCATATACAAATTTCAGTTTGAAGGGGGAGAGCTTTTTTCATCGATACAAAGATTTTTGTAATTTTAGGAATAACAAAAATAAAAATAATAGAAATCATCAAGGTACCAACAACCATCATAATAACAGGATAAGTCATTGAGCCTTTTATTTTTCTAGCAAGCTTAACTTGTGCTTCAGTAAAATCAGCAAGTCTTAGAAGGACCACTTCAAGTGTGCCCGATGCTTCACCAGCTTCAACCATGTTCACGTAAACATTATTAAATGTTTTAGGATAGTCAGCTAAAGCTTGGGCCAAAGAAGAACCTTCGTTTACCTTTTGTCTGATCTCAGAAAGAATGATTTGAAATTTTGGATTTTCAGTTTGATCCATTAAGGCATTGAAAGATTCAACAATTTGAACTTTCGCTTTAATAAGTGTCGCCAGCTGCCTAGTCATAAGAGCGAGTTCTTCAGTTGAGACGGCTTGACCAAAAGTGAAGCTAGAAGAGGTTGCTTTCTTTTTTCCTGCTGACTTTTGCTCTTCAATTTCAATCAGCATAATGCCTA
>CAXBMT010000087.1:0-9772 GCA_963976925.1 uncultured Bdellovibrionales bacterium | reverse complement strand
TTTGGAAACTTCACAACATTACTATTAACAATCTCAAGTCCGTGGGTATGAGACTTTTTACTATATGGGATATGATCCTCTTGTCTTTCCTGGGCCTCTTTGCAATCGATACAAAAAGTTGCCGTTGGTCTAGCTTCTAAACGAGTTGCCTCAATATCACAGCCACACTCATTACATTCACCAAAAGTACCATTATCAATTCTTACTAAGGCTTCATCGACTTTTTTCATATAGAAGCGATTGCGCCCTTGTAGTTTTAATAGAAGTTCACGATCACGCTCACGGCTTGCAAGATCAATCTCATCTCCACCTTTAGCAGACCAAGCACCTTCAGCACCTAGCTCTATTGCATTAGCAGCATGATGATTTTTAATTTCAATAAACATCTTTTTGAAATTTTCCAATTGATTCGTTTCCATGATTCCTCCAAATACATTGGGCTCCTGCCCTATTTATTTTTTTCGGTTATCGCTGACTTTCATCCTTAAAAGTCTCTTAGACTTCTTGTCTGTGCTTTCCAAATCCTTGAAAGCATCCGATGACAATACATAAGCGAGAATCATGCCAAGTTTTAATTTCGAGAAATCAGGAGGTTAGAAGATCACTAGAGCCAGCAGATTGACCCTAGATGGACAAATTGTCCCTAAATTCGATTAAGTTTATTTGTATTGGTGGTGGAGAAATGAAACCTTGAAAGAACTACTCATTGATTTAAAGCTAATAACAGTAACGTTATCTCTTGAATCAGAGTTTTCAGCTTCACAACGAACATACTGCGAAGAACCTACTAAGCTAGAAAAGTCAGCGATAGCTTCTTCATAAGGAAGCTCGTCATCAGGAAAGACCTCTTGGAAGGCAGAAATCATTTCTTCAAATTCGATAACGACATCGACAGAATCTACTTCACTACAATTTTCAGGCTTAAGAGGAAGAATGCTTTCTCTAAGCTCATAGGAAACTGGAAGATCATAACGCGCAGCTTCTATTGCTGATATAACTTCGAAAAGGGCCCGAGACTTAGCCGCCAAACCTCTTTCCGAGGCCTGTGCGCTGACAGTCATCAGAAGATTCAATACAAATATGATGGAGAGGCAGTTTTTCATTTCGGACCCTGTTCGATGTAGCTATTGTATACTTTAACAGTCGGACTTCGTTAAATATCTAGATGGCATAAAGCCTATCTAATTTTTAATCAAAGCGATTATAAACGATATTGATATTTTCTAACATATCGACTGACACCAAGAAGTAACCTGTTTGACCTTCCAGGTAACAAACACTCGAAAGCCTTACACCTGGCACAACTTGGTTACAACTTACATTTGAAAAAGTAGTAGCGCTTTTCTCATTCATACAGCCAAGCTTTTGCTGAAGAACAAGTACAGCTTCAGTAGCAAATTCAGTAGTATTGCGGCTAAGCTCTAAATTCACTTCGTCTTCGTAAAGCTGATAAGCCTTAGAGTCATGGGCATAGCCACCGCTAAGAGCTTGAGAGCAATCAGCGAAGCTTGAAACAGAAATTAAAAGAATAAATAATGGGATTAGTATTTTCATAAGTGAGTTGTACTCCTCACCTATGCTTGTGACCAATAGAGACTCAACATCGTCCCTATCTATTTTTTAGATTAGCTAAAAGCTATCTATGCAATTTCAAACCATGGGTTCATCTGATCGAGATAGAACAATCTCGCCTTTATCAATCTTATCTCTTACAACAGACATAACAGCTTCTTGAGCCTCTAAGACCTTCTCTAACGGTTGGACTGGACCTAGTAAAGCATCATCAATGTCCTGACACATACTTTTAGGGAGGGTGTTGTAAAAGTAAGCTCTTAGATCTTTAGTCGCTACTCTTAGTCCCAAGGCCAAATCTTCTATCTTTATGGATTTTAAAAGAGACTGTAGCTGCTTAACACTTATCATTTTAAGATCTTCAAAGGTAACCATCGATTCTTTAAGCGCTTGTGCCATCGAAGGGTCGCGCTGCTCTATTTCTCCTAAAACTCTCTTTCTATCTTCTGGTTTTAGCCCCGCTAACATCTTTGCAGCCGCTTCAACCCCACCGTTAAACTTTGCCATTGATTTCTTATGCCGCAATCATGCGACTTACTCCTTCCATAATCTGTATGAACTGCCCCTCTTGATACTCATTATTAAGTTCATCAATAATGGAGCCTTTTTTTGTATAATCGAACTTATGTTCAGATAGCTTCTTAATAAAACTATGACTGACTATCGAGAGAGCTGATAAGCGACCAATAGATCCTGCTCCAAGACCTCTGGGGAATCCCTTTGAATCAGGCTTTTCAAATGACTGCTCAACAATTTCAATAACCTCTTTAGAAAAGCTTCCATTTTCTTTCATCATAGCAGACATTTTTAAAGGAAGTTCTTTGAGGCTATCTAGATTTTCACCAGATTGATAAATCTCAAAATGCTTTTGTTCCCAATTGAGCTGCTTAAGCATACAGCCTAAAGAAACCTTTTGTTTAATACTCGGACTTCCCCATGAGTATGCCTCGACAAGGCAAGTTGTTAGCGAAGCTGATAAGATCGCATTAACAAAGTGCGGATTTAAAGATTTTTCCATACGTTTAAGCATAGAGATTAGATTAGTTGTTTGGTTGATAAGCTTAATCGACATAAGGCTAACTTGCTTGGCCAAATCAATATTTGATTTACTAAACCCAAGGGAGACAAAGCTATCTCTCATAAGCTCGAAACAAGAGCTTAAAGATAAAATTTCTTCCTCGATTGAGTCAGCTTCAATTGTAGGAGTATTGATGATTCTATTTTGCAATGATGACTTAACGTCGTTCATAAAAGAAATAATATCTGATTCTTTGATATAAATATGAGTCACATCTTTTTGAACAAAACTATCAAGGCGCTCTTTGATAGAGTCACGATCATAGTCGATGACAACTTTCTTGGAGTTATTAATCAGCAGACAAATTGGATAGTAAAAAAACTCACTATAATCAACCAACATTGATAATGGGGTCTTGATCCAGCGAGATCCTAGATGGGTAAAATTCTTAGGCATAAATCTCCTTATAAGAGATTAATCGGAATAGCGTTTGCCTTTATTAAGGTAATTACTAATATAATCCAAAACGGCCTGTTCTAAGCTCTTGAATTTGAAGGAAGGCAGTAATTTTGAGAACTTAGACATCTCTGCTTTAGTAAAATACTGATATTGATTGCGTATAGAAATTGGCATATCAATATAATCAATTGCAGGCTCTTTATTCATCGCCTTAAAGGTGGCCAGGACAAGATCCTTAAATGATCTCTCTTGTCCTGTTCCCATATTATAGAGGCCATTTTTGCTCTGATCGTTTAATTGCCACATGCCAAGCATGGCAGCAACAACATCGCGGACGTAAACAAAGTCTCTGACCTGTTCTCCGTCACCGTATCCATCTTTATGGGATTTAAATAATTTTACTCGTCCGGATTCATTAATTTGTTCAAAGGCTTTATTTACTAGAGAGCGCATTTCAGCTTTATGGTCTTCATTTGGTCCAAAAACATTAAAAAACTTTAGGCCATACCAGATGGGAGGATGTACTTTTTGTTTTAATGCCCACTGATCAAAGACCTGTTTACTCCAACCGTAAGCATTCAAGGGTTGTAATTGATCAATCTTAGAATGGTCATCACTATAGCCATGGGCTCCGTCACCATAGGTAGCCGCAGAGCTAGCGAAAATATATGGAATCTGAGCCTGGGTTGCCCACTGAAATAGAGCTTTTGAGAACTCAACATTATTCGACATTAAGTAATCGACATTTCGCTCTGTTGTTGAAGAACATGCTCCCATATGGAAAATTGCTTCAACTTCAGAGAGATCTTCAATGACTCCAGATTCAAATAAATCATCGGCGTGAATAAACTCTGAAAACTTAACACCTCTAATATTTTTCCATCTATCATCTTCACCTAAACGATCAACGAGAATTAAGTCTTCATATCCTAAGCGGTTAAGCTCGGATGCTAAAACACTTCCAATAAAGCCGGCAGCACCAGTAACTAAAATCATGACTGTCCCCTCTTATCTACAGAAATTGCCCCAGTTTTTCTAATTGCAAATAATGTCTCATTATCAAATCGGCTACTTCTAAAAGAGCCGAAAATTCCTGCAATCAACAAGAGCATTTTCGCGCCATCAAGCTTCACGTAAAGATCGTGATAAAATTGGTGATCACGATCCGCCTCAACATACTCTGGACTTGATTCACTTAAGGTATATTTCAAAGTATTTAGTTCAGTAATCTTTGGTGTCATATAGAACTTTCCAAGAAGAGCTGATCCACAAAGAACTGTGGCAAAAACAAATAGGTAGGCTGCTCTTTTAGTTCTAAACTTTTTAAAGATAACGATTCCACAGAAAAATAAAACGATGGAACAGATCGTTTCAAAAAATCCGAGAGCTGAAAAGACCTTCATCCCCAACTCTCCTGCTTCGATCCGACTTGTTAGCGTCGTAAAAACTGTGGGCACGACTACGAAGTCAGTATAGGCAACGAGGCTAAGCCAACTAGCAAGAAGACCTAGAACAACTCTTCTAAGCATACTAACTTTCATTCATCTCTCTTTTGTGTCTTCTCTCAAGCCACGGATGCACAATTAAAGCCACCGCCCAAACCCCAAGTTCAAACAAACAAACCAAAGGAATCCATAGTGAAATCATTGTATAAGGATCAGGAGGAGTCAGCATGGCTGAAAGAATGGCAAAAGCCACATAGATATATTTTCTTTTCTCACGCAAAGAATATTTTGTGACTAGCCCCATAAAGCCTAAAATCAAAAGAATATTTGGGAGCTGGAAAACTAAGCCAAGCAATACTAAAATTTTACTTGTCGTAACCAAATACTCTTTTAGGGAAATGGTGGCGGCAACATCTTGAACACCAAACTCCATTAAAACTTGAAATGTTAGTGGGAAAACTAAGAAGTAACCGAACGCCACGCCGGCACTAAATAAAAGAAAACCTAGAAAAAGAAATGGCTTAATAATTTTAGCTTCATTGTCATACAGACCAGGTCTAACAAAGCGCCAAATTTCAATAAACCAAAAAGGTGAAGAAATTAAAACTGACGACCAAAAAGCAACTTGAAGCTGACTAAGAATTTTATCAAAAATTCCGATATAAACAATTTGTCCAAGCTTTTGGCCTCGAAGAGTCTCTCTTAGTGGAGTAAGTAAAATCTCAGACAATAAATCGCCAAAATGATATGATATAAAAAATGAAAGAATGAGAATAACGAAAACTCTTAAAGCGGTTTTTCTTAACTCTTCAAGATGTTCTTGGACGCTCATTTCCTTCAAAGTAGTACCCGACTGATTAAGTTCATCCCTATAATGGGACGATAAGTAGTTAAATGAAACACTTGGATTATATGAGATTTATTCTCTTTTGCACAATTCTACTGACCGCAAAATCTATGGCCAACGATAATAAGCCCAGTGATTTGCTGCGCTGTCTCGCCCAAGAAGAAGCCAAGTTACATAAAATCAAATCTTCTGGCCCCCAGTACAAACTCAATCAGCTGTTTTTCAATGAATGGGCAGGCAATCCTAGTTTAGAACTAAAGTCTGATGTCTTTAAAAGAGTTTGTGAAACTAAAAATGCATCAGCATCAGTGAAGCTTCTAAAGGAGTTCATGCTAGGCGGGAGTTCAATATTTAAATCCTCTCAGATAAGAGCAAAGACGCTGGCACCTGATGCCATGGTGACCATGCGCAGGATCACCCTTGAAGAACTAAGGAGGCAGATGCCTCAAGTTTTTTTCTCTTATATCTCTGACTTAGAAGCCTACGCGCCAACTGCTCATTGTCTTGAACAAAAAATACCTAAACTTAAAAGTATTAGGAATAAATATCGTTATCTAGAAAGTGAAATTTCTAGTGAGTTTTTAGATGGTCATCGTTCTGAATGGGAAAGTATTTTTAGTAGTCTTGAAAATTGGCGAACTCATTTTAATGAATGTAAAAAAGAAATGAGATCTAAAAAGCAGAAGTCTTAGGTTTTTCAAACTTAAGTTTAATTCTAGAATTTACTAAAAAATATTTCTCTAGCTCTAAAATTTTCTTATCGTCGTCCTCATTCCAGTTTGCATAAATTGTATAATCTTTTATTCCAAGGATATTTAAGCTCAATTCAGAATAGTGGATGTCTTGCCATGATTTAATTTCTTCTTTAAGACGAAGAAGAAAGTTGATCGGGTTAACGCCTTTGGGTTTAGACTTTTTTGCAATAACAGTTGCCTGATAATCACAATAGTCCTGGATGGCTTCTGTGATATCTTTTTGGCAGCTACCGCAGCCAAGACCAGCCTTAGTTGATTTGCCGATCGAAAGTAGATCGTAGTTTTTATCTTTAACTAGGTTTTGTAAGATAGTCGTTTTTGAGACGTTAAAGCAGCGACAAACAAGCTCGTCCCCGTTATCCAGACCGACATTTACAAAGCCTAAGAGTCTACCAAGTTGCCAATAGATAGCGTGAGCATCACCTTTAAACTCTGCACTCTTTTGCCATGCCTGCTCTAAACTAAGACCTACAATTTGTGCACCAGCACTCTCTAAGTCTGACCTTACTCCACTTGGATCTATATAGTTCCATTCAGTAATCTTCTCATGACGATCAAAGTTCAAATAAAACTTAAGTAGATTAAATTCAAATGTATCTTTAGGAAGTGTAGGTGAGCCGAAAAATCCCATAGAGAAGGCCTAGGCCGTCTCCTCTTTTCGAAGCGTGAGGATCTCGTGTCCGCTCCCTTCTTCAGTTACAAGGATTGTATGCTCAAACTGTGCGGAAACTTTTCCATCTTGAGTCACAACAGTCCAACCGTCTTTTAATAAACGACTATGGCGACGACCAAGATTAATCATTGGTTCAATAGTAAAAGTCATTCCTGGCTTCATCTCAGGTCCAGTTCCTCTTTTACCAACATGAACTATTTGTGGCTCTTCGTGAAACTCACGTCCAATACCGTGACCGCAATACTCTTCAACAACCCCATAACCATGATCATGAGCAAGCTCTTGGATAACAGCACCAATATCACCGATTCTTCCGCCCGGCTTAACTTGCTTAATCCCCTCTCTCATACATTGATAAGTGATATCAACGAGTTTTTTAATTTCAGGATTAACTTCTCCAACATAAAAAGTCTTATTAGTATCCCCATGAAACTTTTGAAGGTACGTCGTAACATCAATATTTAAAATATCACCATTTTTAAGAACGTCTTTTTTTGAAGGTATTCCATGACAAACAACTTCATTAAGAGAAGTACAAACTGACTTTGGAAAACCGTGATAATTCAGTGGCGACGGATAGGCGCCATTTTTTACAATATATTCATGGCAAAGCTGGTTAAGCTCTTCTGTCGAAACACCCGGCTTGATGAAAGGTTCAATATACTCAAGCGTCGAAGACGCCAGCGCACATGTATTTTTCATTAACTCTATTTCTCTAGCTGACTTTATTGAAATCATTAAAAAACCTTAAAATTCAATTAGTTTGAACACTTTTATGTTGAATACCAGAGGCCTGTCAATTAGCCAAAAACCATGGAGTTTTTACATGACGCATTGAGTCTAACTCTAAATACCCTTAATCTTGAACATATATATTAAATGATCCTAAAAAGGTTCCTAACTATGCGTAAGTACATTATCCTTATCCTCTTAATTATACAGACTCTGGCTTTAGGCCTGTCTGTTCACGCTGAAGAGCCCCAAGTTGAATCGGCCTATTCCGATCAGTTAGAGGAATTCAAAACAGAGCAAGATGGCCAAGCGCGTGAATTAGTTGAGCTTCTATTCATTCGCGAAAGAGTCTCAACACTAAATATTGATTGGTATAACTCACCACAATCTGAGCAAACATTAGAAAAAAATATTCAAACTTATCTCGAACTTAAAAAAGAAATGGATAAGCTAAGCGACTTTGCGTGGCGCTACGGGATGCTTTTAAGAAAGAAAGTCGAGGATGAATCGGTCATAACAGGACATAACCGTTTTGTCGTCTTGAAAATATCTGATGCATATTCTGTTCTTAGCAAGAAAATTTACGAAGTAACTTCACTATATGTTCCTGAAAAAGATGTCGTTAAGAGCGATACTTTTTTAACAAACTCAGATTCTCTTGAAGCAAGAAAAAATGCCATGTGGTTATCAGCTCACTTAACGATGTTTGATGGTTTCTTAAAAGCTTACAATGGATTTTTCAGAAACAAGCATACAAGACATATGATCAAAGATTTAATCCGTGCAAAAGAAGGAAAAGATGTTCGCCTTGATGAAGTTGCGGCCATGGCAAAGCATAGCTTTAAAGGAAAATCACGTCGCTACTTGAGAAAAGGTCTAAGAAATTATGTTACTTCAAGACAGGATGCTCTTAAAGCATTTGAAGAATCAAGTCTACGCGAACTAGTGGCCTCTATTGAAAGCAACGAATCAGCCCATGACCTTCACAATGAAGTTGATTTCGATATCAAATACTATGCACTTGGTGATGGCTTTTCAAGATTGCTTGCCGGAGTTATAGACGCTGCCAGTGGCTTATTCGGCAATATCGCTGGAAGATTTAGATTTAGAAGAGGACATATGTATGAGCACAGAGAGTATAGAGTTGAGCTCATGAAACGTTTAAAACCATTAGATATTTTAACTGAGAAAACACCATTTGCTTTAACTGATACATTTATACCAGGCCACTATGGCCATGCAGCAATCTATCTTGGAACCGAAGAACAACTTAAAGAGATTGGTATGTGGGATCATCCTGTCATCAAGCCTCATCAAGAAGACATTAAAAATGGTAAAGTTATTGCTGAAGCACTTAGACCTGGAGTTTGGTTAAATACATTAGAAGAGTTTTTAAATATTGATGAGCTTACACTGTATCGTCAAAGAAATGTACTTAGCGATATGGATGAAGCAGCAAGAATCTATGAAAGAACTCTTGATCAACTGGGTAAGGACTATGACTTTAATTTTGATGTGAATACTCTAGATAAGATTGTATGCTCTGAACTTATCTATCATGCATTCGGAAGAATTAATTGGCCTGTTAAATATGTTTTAGGAAGACCTACAATATCACCAGATAACTTGGCCGAAGTAGCTTATTATGAAAATGGTCCGATTTCATTTATTCTAGGAAATCGCGCAGAGCGACGCTTTGAACCGGATCCAGTAGATAAAATGGATATTGCTGAAAAGCTAAGCTTAGTAGAGCTAGAAGATGGTCGTTTTGCAAAAGAAACACGCCGTTGCCGCGATGTTCACCAAGAAAACGGCGAGCTTAGACGTGTGTGTTATGGTAAAGTAGAAGCGCTCATTTACAAGGCTGCTAATGAAAGTATCTTCGACACAAATCCAAACCTCTATCAGCAAGCTTTATAGAACTGGACTATCAACTTACCAGGCTAAAAACTTTAAGCTTAATGAGAAAGAAGCTTTTGAGAAAATAGGGATTGAATACCTAGACTCAATTGATGATGCTAATATTTTGGTGACTAACACTCATTGTGACTTGAGTAAGTATCGCCTAGAAGATCTACAAAAAATAAAGTTAATTATTCATCCAAACTCTGGTTATGATAATTTTACAGTTCCTCAAGTTCAAGGTCTTTCTGCTCCAATAATCTTAGGAAATGAAGTTAGAGCAAAGTCAGTTGCAAGTTATATAATCGCATGTTTTTACAATGCGTTTAGCTCACCTCCATTTTCAAAGAATTGGGATAAAGATAGAGC